>JBEAVX010000728.1:0-9725 GCA_041160755.1 Pseudomonadota bacterium | reverse complement strand
GCCCCGTGGTCAACTCCCGGCGCCAGCTCTGGTCTGTCGCCGGGGCGATCTCGTTCATCGTCGGCGAGGTCTTCGGGCTGTCCTTGGCCGACGACGGGATCAGCCTGAGCCCCTTCGTGCCGTCGGCGCTGCGGACGGCGTGGTTTGGTGACGAGACTACAATTCTGTTGAACAACCTGCCGTACCGTGGGCGGCGCCTCCACCTGAGCCTGTACCTCCCCGCTGAGGAGACGACGGGGCCCTTGGTCCTGGGGTCCGTGCGGGTGAACGGCGTGAGCCTCGACGGGGCGCTCATCACCGAGGCGCTCTTGCCCGACGGCAGCGACGTTCAGATCACCCTCACCGAAGATCGCCGGGCGCCGGCCACCGTCGCCACGATCAGCGGCGCCGAGGCCGCGGCCGCCTACACCGCGCCCCAGCCGCCGACGATCCTGGGCGTCGCCGACGAGGGGGCGGGCGGCCTCACGGTCACCTGGGACGAGCGCGGCGAGTCCGGCGTCACGGCGACGATCTTTCGAGACGGCGCGATCGTCGCCGAGGGGATCAGCGGCGGGGCCTGGCTGGATGTGGGCGTGGAGCGCGCGTCCACGTCGCCTTGTTACGCCGTGATGAGCGTCTGGGCGTCCACGGGCCTCGCCAGCCACCACAGCGCGCCGGTCTGCTACTGGGGCGAAGGAGGCGGTCGAGTTCAGACCGTGAGCGCCTACGCCCTGGGCGCCGAGGGCGGGGTGTGGTCTGAGGACCACGGGCGGGCGCACATCGGCGACTTCGGTGACCCCGGCGATGTCCTCACCGCCTACGGCGTCACCCCCGGCTGGACGGGTGCGCACCTCCTGCAGCTCGTCGCCAGCGCGGGCGGGCCGCTCAACACCGGGGTCTGCGCCGGGCTCAAGCGGGTGAGCGTGATCCGCGAGGGGGACGGCGCCGTGCTCGCCGAGGGCCCTGTCTTGATGGCCCAGAGCGGCGCCTGGGACGCCTGGCGAGACTCCAGCTTCTTGCCCGTCGCCCTCGACGCCGCCGAGCCCGTCCGTGTGGGATCGAAGACATGGAGCAGATGTCGTCCTTGGCGCATTATCAGCGCTACACCGGGGGCTCAGGCGGCGGGGACGCGGCCTGTAACCACGTCAACGTCGCGGCGATGAAGCTGTTGCCGCTGGGCGGCGCGGAGGCCCCGACGGTGCGCCCGGCGGCGGTCTTGGACGGCGTGGACGACATCGACGCCGTAGACCCCGCCGCCGTCGTGAGCGCCGGGGCGGGCTTAGAGGCCTGGTCGCGGATCGGCCTCACCTGGGACGCCGAGGCGCTGACCTTGGTGGTGAACTCTCGGGCGTTTGAGGAGGACTTCGCGCCGTTTGTGCTCTATCTGGAGGCCGACTACGGCCTCGCGGCGCCGACGACGGGCTTTGAGTACAGCGGCCTCACCCCGGCGCTGCCGTTCACGCCGACCCACACGATCACCCTGCGCCGCCAGAGCGACAGCGGCGACGGCCTGGGGCCCTGGGCCGGGGTGTGGGCCTGGACGGGGTCGGACTGGTCACAACACCTGCGCCTTGAGCCCGGCGTGAGCCTGTTCACCGCCGCCGACGCCCACACGATCTCCGCCCGGGTGCCGTGGTCTGTGTTGGGTTCGCCCACGACCTTGCGCCTCGCGGGCCACGTCGTCTGGGCCCAGCCCTTTGAGGAGTGGCAGGAGCTCCTGCCAACCACCCACACCCCCTGGGCCACAAGCGTGAGCGGCTACGCCGAGCTCGACCTCAGCGGAACGCCCGAGGTGAGCCTCTGGACGGTGCGCTAAGGGCCCCGGGGCGCTCGGCCTGGTCCGCGTCGTTTAGTCCGCGTAGTGGTCGCTGAACGCGGCCCAGGCGAACTCGCTCGTGGTGTGGGTCATCTGTAGGTGAATCGGCGCGCTGCTGGTCACCCGCAGCACGGCGGCGGCGCTGTAGTCGTCGCCGAGGCTGACCATGTCCCCGGCGTCTCCGCTCGCCGTCATGACCGCGCTCCACGCGCCGCCACTCCACGACTCGACGGTGAGGGTGGTGCCGTCCGCGTACACGGCGGCGGTGAGGTCGGTGCGACGAACCGGATAGCTCGTCGCCGTGCCCGTGGCGGCCTGAAGGACAAACTCGGTGTCGTAGTGGTCGCCGGAGCGCCCCGGGGCGAGGTCGGCGTCCATGCAGGTGCCGTCGCCGGAGGTGTAGCCGCTGGGGGAGGACTCGTCCCGCACCAGCACGGCGCCGGTGAGGTCGATGGTGTAGAGGGTGTTCGCCGAGACATACATCGAGAAGCCCTCGCCGAGATCCAGCGCCCCGGCGTCTAAGGTGCTGCCCCCGGCGCTCACGCTGTACGAGCAGCCCGACGACTCCACACAGAGGCCCGTGAGCCCCGGCTTGCCGATCAGCTCGGGCAGGCTCCACAACACCTGGCTGTCGAAGAAGCCGCCGTTGGTGCCGACGAGCTGCTCCAGGTGGTTCTCGGGGTTGTCCAGCGCCGCGCCCCAGCCCAGCACCGGCGCCGAGGCCGTGACGCGGTAGACCCCATCGGCGAGGTCCGAGAACGACAGCGAGGCCCCGGCGGCGACCACATCGGCGGTGACCAGCGCCCAGGCCGAGCCATCCCAGAGGTCCAAGGTCACGTCGATGTCCGACGCGCTGGGGTTCACCACCCAGACGTGCTCCCCGGCCCAGGTGTACAGCGTGTCGCTCAGGTACGCCCCGTCCAGGTCACGGGCGGAGAGGAGCTGATCCCCGCCGCTCGACGTGGTGACCATGTTCGTGAGGAACGGCGCGTCGGCCCGCAGCACATAGTCCCCGGCGGCGATCACCATCATCGCGGCGGGGTTCCCAGCGGTCAGGCTCACCGGGCTCAGGCCTGAGAGGCTCACCGTGGTGTCCTCGGCGGAGATGAGCGTCAGCGCGGTGGTGCCGGGGGCCCGAATCTGTACGACATAGTCGCAGGCCGTGTCAGGGTTCACCGCTGCGTCGGCGTCGTTGCAGTCGGTGTCGTCTTCAGAGAGGCCCTCGGTGAGCGCGCAGGCGGCGAGGGGGGCGTCGGCGTCACCGAAGCCGTCGCCGTCGCTGTCGGTGTAGAAGGTGCTGGCGTCGGTGGCGTCCTCGTCGATCTCGCCGTCACAGTCTTGATCCACGCCGTCGCAGGTCTCGGTGGCGTCTGGCGAGATGAGCGCGTCGTCGGGGCCGCAGTCCTCGCAGTCGATGGCGCCGTCGCCGTCGGTGTCGAGGTCGGAGGGCTCGCCGTCGCAGTTGAGGTCGCCGTCGCCGCAGTCTTCGGGGGCGCCGGGGTAGACGCCATCGTCGTCGTCGTCACAGTCTCCGAGCAGCTCCGGCGTGCCCTCGGGGGGCTCACAGGCGATCACCGCGCCCGTGGCGCTGGCGTAGCCGTCGCCGTCCTCGTCCACGGGCCAGGCCGTCGCGTCCGCGGCGCCCTCGTCGATCTCGCCGTCGCAGTCTTGATCCACCCCGTCGCAGGTCTCCGTGGCCGCGGGGTTCACCGCGGCGTTGTCGTCGTCGCAGTCCTCGTCGGACACGAAGCCGTCCGCGTCGAGGTCAACAAAATCGTTGATCTCGCTGTCGATGCCCGTCTCCGTGGGGACGTCGTCTTGGGTCTTGCAGGCGAAGAGGGCGAAGGTGAGGATCGGCGCGGTCCAGCGCATCAGGGATCTCCTTGTGATGATGAGAGGTTAGCACACGATCTTCGCCACCCTTGACCGAGGCGGTGTCCCCAATTTCCCCGCCCGGCGCGGTACACTGCGCCCAACCCCCGTCTCCTCGGAGCCCAGATGCCTCTCGTCACGCTCTTCGCCCTCGTCGGGCTCACCCAGGCCCAGGAGTACACCGCTCGCGCCGACTTCTTGAGCGCGGCGGGCGGCGCGGTGACGGAGCTGACGTTTAGCGACCAGAGCGTGGGCACGATCATCACGACCCAGTACGCCGGGACCGCCGGGGTCACCTTCGGGGGGTCTTCAGTGATGGTGCTCTCGACCACGGCCTTCGCCGACAAGTTTGGCCTGTACTGCGACTGCAAGGCCGGCGTCACCTTGACCTTCTCTTCGCCGCAGACGGCGCTTGGCGTCGAGCACGCGGGCGGGATGTTGATCAGCCTCCTCGACGCGAGCGGCGCCGTCATCCACACGACGGATCTAGAGGGCGGCTCCAAGTCGGGCTACTTCTTGGGCGTGATCTCGGCGACGGCGTTCACCTCGGCGGTGCTCCAAGACACCGGCGACAACACCCTCGCCATCGACACCATCCTGCTCGTCACCCCCAGCGACCGCGACGGGGACGGCGTCGCGGACGGCGCCGACTGCGCGCCCGACGACGCCAACATCTACCCCGGCGCGCCCGACGAACCCTACGACGGCGTCGACTCCGACTGCGACGAGGGCGAAGAGTACGACCTCGACGGGGACGGCGTAGACGGCGTCGAGGGCGGCGGGGAGGACTGCGACGACCAGAACGCGGCGGTGTACCCCGGCGCGGTGGAGCTGGCCGATGGCCTCGACAACGACTGCGACGGCCGAGATGAGACCTACGACGGCGACGGTGACGGCCTCACCGACCTCGACGAGCTGGCCCTTGGCACGGACACGAACGACGCAGACAGCGATGACGACGGCCTCAGCGACGGGGACGAGGTGAACACCCTCGGCACGGACCCCTCCCGCCAAGACACCGACGGCGGCGGCGCGCCCGACGGCGAGGAGGTGACGGCGGGCACCGACCCCTTAAACCCCGACGATGACGGGCCCGGCGAGGATCCCGACGACAGCGACCCGACCGGCGACGACACGGGCGATGGTGGCGATGGCGGCGGCGGCGACAAAGCGGGCGGCTGCGCGACGGCGCCCTCGCCTCGCCTCGGCGGGCTCGTGGCGCTGGGGCTGGCCTTGCTCACGCGGCGTCGCCGCCAGGGGTGATGCAGCAAAGGTGTTGAGTTGCCCGGTCGGGGCCCATACGCGCCGGTCGGGATGCGCTCTGCTCAAAGATCCGATAGCCTTGGCGGCACTTCTGCCTTGGAGTGATGATGTCAACGTCCGCCGCCGCCCCGAAAGTCTGCCTTCAGTGTCATCGGGAGCTTCGCGCCGATGAGCCCCACGTCGCGGTTCGGGACGGGCTGTTCTGCGAGGGCTGCGCCGGGCAGCTCCAGGCCGAGCTGGCGCGTATCGAGCGCAGCCAGTCTGAAGGCGTGAACTACCCGCTCTCGGCGTTCGGCGGCGTCTTGGGCGGCGCGCTGGGTGTGCTCGCCTGGTGGGGCTTCACCGTGGCCACGAAGGTCTCCTTTGGCCTCGTCGCCGTGGTCATCGGCTACGCGGTGGGCCACGGGGTGCTGCGGATCGGCGGGTATCGCCGGTCGCTGGGGCTCCAAGGGATGTCGGCCACCATCGCGGCGCTGTCCTTCGCCGTCGCGAGCTTCCTCGTGAACCGCAGCTTTTACAACATCGCCGCTGTAGAGCAAGGCTTCGAGGTGCTGCCGGTGATCCCGCCCCTTCCCCTGGTGATCGAGGTCCTTAAGATGGGGGCTAGCCCGATGGATCTGATCTTCTTAGGAATCGTGCTGTACGAGGCCTGGCGGATCCCGGCGCCGCTGAGGCTCACCTAGCATGACCCCCGAGCAAGAGCAGCAGGAGCGCACGCTGGAGAACCTGCGGCGCCTCGCCGCCCAGCGTCACGAGGCCCCCGCCGCCACGGAGCCCCAGCGTGACTGGAGCCGCTGGGGTTGGCTCGGCGCGGCGGCGCTGTTCATGTTCGGCAAGCTGAAGTGGCTCGTCGCCATCGCCAAGTTCGCCAAGCTCCAGACGCTCCTCACGATGCTCCTGAGCGTCGCGGTCTACGCCCAGGTCTTCGGCTGGCCTTACGCCGCGGGGTTCGTGCTGCTCATCTTCGTGCACGAGATGGGGCACGCCTTGGCGCTTCGGCAGCAGGGCATCCCGGCGGGCGCCCCGGTGTTCATCCCCTTCGTCGGCGCGGTGATCGCCATGCGTGGGATGCCCCGGGACGCCTGGGTCGAGGCCGTCGTCGGCATCGGCGGCCCCTTGCTGGGCACCGTCGGCGCCATCGGCTGCTTGATCGCCGCCTTCGTCACCAGCTCACCGCTGATGTTCGCGCTCTCGGCGGCGGGCTTCCTCATCAACCTGTTCAACATGATCCCGATCTCGCCCCTCGACGGCGGGCGCATCGTCGGGGTGATGAGCCGCTGGATCTGGGTTGTGGGCTACATCATCGGCGGGGCAATGTTTTTGTTGACTTACTCCCCGATGCTGTTCCTCATCCTGCTCCTCGGGCTGTTTCAGCTCCCCAGCCTCTTCGGCCCCAGCAAAGAGGGCTACTACGACGTGCCGATGGGCAAACGGGTCGGCATGGGCGTGGCGTATTTCGGCCTGCTCGCCGTGCTCGCCGTCGGCGCGGCGATCAGCGAGGCCTACGCGCCGGAGCTTGGGCAGTCCCAGCGCCTCGCGGTGTTGTTCTCAAGCGCTGTCGCCGCGCTCGCCGGGCGTGGGCCGCGCTGATGTTCGCCGCTTGGGGGTTGCGGCCCGAGGTGGAGGTTCACCCGCTCCCCGGCGAGCCCCGGGTGTTGTTGTGGCAACGCGCGGTGGGCCGTGGCCTGTGGGTGAGCCCCACCCCGGAGCCCCCCGCCGGGCTCAGAGGCCAGCTCTTGGCCCATCACCTCATCGGCCCGGCGCCGGATCTCCTCGGCCTCGTGCCGTGGCCGAGCCGCTGGGCCTTGACCCTGCCCGATCGACCGGCGATCTACCACGCCTTGCCCCTGCGGCGCGGCCCCGACGGCTTCCCGTTCAAGGCTCTGGCCATCACCCCGGCGGAGCTGACCGCGTGGCGCCTGTGCAACGGCTCCCGAAAGCTCGGTGAGGTGCTCCAGCGCAGCGGCCTCGGCCTTGATGACTTGCTGTCACTTTTATTGCGACTCACAGATGTCTCAGCCCAAGTAGTGCAGCTTCGCCCCGGCCCCGCGCGGGCGACGGAGCCCGCCTTAGACCGCTTGGTCTGCCTACCACGACCGGCGTTTGGCCGGGAGGCGCACCACCACGGCGCGGGCGGTGAGACGACGCTGAAGCATTTTCACGAGCACATTCACGACGCGCCGACCCACTTTGACGAGGGGGAGACGACCTTCGCCCACGCCTTTGAGCGGCCTCACCCGGCCCTCGGCGGGCGGCCCTTCGGCGCGGCGCTCATCGACGCCTTGATCGGACTCGGCGCCGATCGGCCGGGCCTCGACGTGCTGGAGATCGGCCCCGGGAGCGGCGCGGTGTGTGAGGCGGCGCTGTCACGTCTCATCGAGGCCGGTGTCGCACCAAAAAGTTACACGCGGCTCGACCTCAGCCCGGCCTTGCTCCACGCCCAGGCCGCGCGCTGCCCGACGACCCGCAGCCTTCAAGGCAGCGCCGAGGCGATCCCCTTGCCCGACCTGTCCGTGGATCTGGTCTTGAGCAACGAGGTGCTCGCCGATCTCACCGCCGCCGCCGACCCCGGCGGGTTTGATGTGACAGCTCTGGACGGCCAGGCCTGGTTCAACGTCGGCGCGTTTCGGCTGGTGCAGCAGCTCGCCCGGGTGCTGCGCCCCGGCGGGCTGGCCTACCTCTCCGAGTTTGGCGCCCCGGATGAGCTGCCCACGGAGACCACCCAGCTCGACCACCCCGAGGTGAGCGTCAACTTCAGCCAGGTCGCCGAGGTCGCCCAGGCGGCGGGGCTCACCGCGGAGATCGTGCCCTTGGGGGCCTTGCTCGGCGTGCAGCTCGACGCGCGCTGGCTCTCCCGGGCCTCGTTTGAGGGCCTGCGCTGCCTGTCGCGAGAGTACAAGCTCCTGCTACAAGCCCGGGCGTACACCCCCGAGACCTTGTGGCTGCCCGAGCCCGTCGAGGGGCTTCGATTTGTGAGCCTACGGGAGGACGGCCCCGCGCCGGTGATCACGAGGTTATGGGCGTTGATCCTTAAGAAGCCCCTCGTGAGCGCAGAGGTGTCGCATGTTGTCTCCAGATGAGGGCGCGCTGATCGCGGCGGAGCGGCGGGCGGCGCTGAGGTTCGCCGGGTTTGTCGGCGTGGCGGTGCTGGTGCTCGGCGTGGCGATGTTTGGTGGGGTCGATCGGCTCACGCGCCTCGTCAAGTACGAGCTGCCCCGGCTCACGATGACTGAAGAGCAGCTCCAGATGGAGCGCCTGCACGCTGAGCTGTGGCCCGACTACGCCATCGCGCTCCGGGGCGACGCCCGGGAGGCCAAGGCCGCCTTGCTCGGCGCCGTGGAGGGCGACGGCGCGCTGTGGGCCATCGCCGCGGAGATCGTGGATCTCGCCGAGCAGACCCCTGGCCGGAACGCTGAGGCCCTCGTTGAGCTCTGCGGCCAGTGGACGGCGACGCTCCACGCCCGGGGCGAGCCCTGGATTCTTGAGTGCAACGTCATGTTCGGGAGCTCCGGCGCCTTCTTCTACACCAAGAGCTACGAGGTGCTCAGCGACCTCACCGTGACCGTCTCCGGCGAGGCCACCCGCGCCCGGCTCATCCGGCGCGCCGACCACACGAACCTCGTCGAGCAGTACCTCGGCCACTCCGGCGACTTAGAGCGCGGCGCGATGATCGTCACCGACCGCATCGCCGAGAGCGCTCTGGAGATCTGGGCGTCCCTCGACGGCGCCGACCCCTGGTCGGAGCCCCTGCGCGCCGAGCTCTCCCGCGCCTTGGGCCCCGAGGCCCTCGCCACCTTGACCGAGACGGCGCCCCATCGCCGCCAGCTCCAAGACACCGCGGACAGCATCAACCAGCGCCGCCCATGCAGCAACTTCGTTGTGCAGCGTGTGCCCGCCTTGGGCTACGAACGTTACGACCTAGAGACCTTCGAGCAGCGGGGCCTTCGGGATGGCGGCGCCTGCCCCGAGGTGCGCCACGAGGAGGCCCAGGCGATCCTAGCGGCCAGCCGCGCCTTGTCGAGCCACGACGCCTTGCCCGAGGCGCTGAACGCCTTGGCCGCGCACCTCGCCCGTGGGGTGATGGTGCACGAGGCGCGGCACCAGGCCGACGAGCGCGCGGGGCTGCCCGAGGCCCTGCTCAACCTGCACTATGAGGCCGTGCTCAAAGAGGCGCGGTCCTACCTCGCGAGCTTCGCCCACCCCGAGCTCGGCTGGACGTCGTTGGCCCAGGCCTGCCAAGGCGCGGCGGGCAGCGGCGGCCCCCATGCCGCCGCCTTGGCCTGGCTGGGCGACGAGGGCCTGGGCGAGCTGTGCCTGAGCCCCTCGCCCGAGCTGCCCACCCTCGCCGGGCGCATCGAGGCCGAGCTCTTCGGCGGCGCGTCTGCGGTGCAGGTCCCAGCCCTGGCGCGCCTTGAGGTGGACTGGGCGGAGTGAGGGGCGTGGGGGTCAGAGGTCCGGGAGCGCACGACCCCACAAGATCGGCAGCTTCTTCCAGTGTTCATAGAGCCGTGTGCGCTCCGCGCTCGTTAGGAGCTCACGCGCCTCCCCTGAGCGCCAAGCGTCCAAGAACCGATCGATCGAAGCGTTGAGCAGGGCAGGGGCGCCGGAGAGCTCACCCTTGACGCCAAACTCCGCCCAAGCGTCTTGCCCGATCCGCCGCCAATCACGGCTGATTTTTTTGGTGAGGTTCAAGGCGAGCTCGTCGGCCAAGGCGGCGGCATGGGGGCCGCCGCTGCCCGCCGCGCCTTGGCAGGCCTGGGCCAACGACGTCCAGCCGAGCTCGGGGTGGGCGAAG
>JBEAVX010000506.1:0-4175 GCA_041160755.1 Pseudomonadota bacterium | reverse complement strand
ACGTAGTGTTGGTGGGCAGGAGGGGCGTAGACACTGCGCGACTCAGCGTGAGGTGTGAATCCACAACCGCATAACGTCCACCCCCGCCCGGCGCCTCAGCTCATGCTCAGCAGCCCAAACGACCCCGAGCGACGCGGGTCACCCGCCCCGGCGAAGCCTTCAGCGGTGCGGGCGGCGATGTGTAAGCCGCCGAAGTACAAGGCGCGCTCGCCGAACGGGACGAGGTTGGGGAAGACCTCGCGCAAGGCGGCCTCGGTGTGCTCGGGGCGGTCGGCGAGCTCGATGGCCAGCTCTCCGCCCTCCATGTGGCAGCGCGGCGCGCCCGTCGCGGCGGCGGGAGAGCGCCCGTGATCGATGAGGTGCACGACGCCGTGGAGGAGCGCCGACCGGATGCGGCTCGACCCCCCGGTGCCCAAGGCGAAGCGGCCTCGGGGGGAGTCCACCAAGGTTGGCGTACACATGGTCATCAGCCGGGCGCCGGGCGGGCGCGGGTAGTCCGGCGGGTTCACGTCGGCCTCGCCGAGCAGGTTGTTGAGGATGACGCCGGTGCCCTTGACCACGACGCCGGCCGTCTCGCCCAATGACGTCGTGATGGCCACGGCGTCGCCCTCGGCGTCTACGGTGGAGATGTGGGTGGTGAGCCCGGGGCCGACGTAGCGGGTGACGAGGCCTTCAGAGAACAGCGCCTCGGGCCAGGGGCTCTCTTTGGCCTGCTCGGCGGCGGACATCGCCTCGGCGAGACGGCGCACATGGGCGGCGGTGTCGGGCTCGGGCAAGGGCCCCGCGCGCTCTAGCTCACGCAGAGCGCGTAGGGTGAGCACGCCGCCTTGGCTGGGCGGGCCGGGCATAAACACCGTGGCGTCGCGGTATCTGAGCGCCAAGGCCGGGCGAAGCTGGGGTCGCCAGCCCGCGAGGTCGTCGAGGCTGAGGTTGCCCTCGTCGCCCAAGGTCTCCAGGAGCGCCCGGGCGATGTCTCCCCGATAAAACGGCTCGGGGCCCTCGGCGGCGAAGCGCTCCAGGGTGTTGGCCAGGTCAGGGTTTCGGTACAGCTCCCCGGCGGTGAGCGGCGCGCCGTTGGGGCAGAGGAGCGCGGCGATCTCCGGCGTCGAGGACAGCACCTTGTGCAGCACCCGGAACACGATGGCGTGGGTGGACAACATCGTCACCCCGGCCCGGGCGGCGGCGGCGGCGGGGGCGGCCAGGAGCGGCATCGGCACCCGGCCAAAACGCTCGTGCATCGCCCACAGCCCACCCGGAACGCCCGGAACCGCCACGGCGCCTGGGCCGGAGTGGAACATCTGCGTCGTCGGGCCAAAATGAACGGGGCACTCCCACATCGGCTTGAGCGGAGGGCCCCGGCGGGGGAAGTCGGAGAAGAGGTCGCAGACGAGCACCTCGCCGCCGACGCGGATCGTGGCGATGCCCGACCCACCCAAGCCGGTGAGCGCGGGCTCGGCGACGCAGGCCATGAGCTGCGCGGCGACGGCGGCGTCGATGGCGTTCCCGCCCAGGCGCAGGGCGTGGAGACCGGCCTCGACGGTGATGGGGCTGCCCCCGGCGACGGCGCCGCCTCTCATGGGGAGCGCCGGGGAGAAGACGTGTTGTCGGCCATGATGGACCTCCGGACCCTCGCAGTAACCGCCTTCACCCCCACACGCCCAGCCCCTCATGGCGTGGGTTAGAGCGAGCGCATGGACCCGCACGCCACGCATCTCCCCGCCCTCGGCAGCCGCGCGCTCTTCCCGAGCCTCGCCGCCGGGATCTACCTCAACCACGCGGGCATCTCCCCGCCGAGCGCGCTCGTCGCCGCCGCCGTTCAAGAGGCCTTGGGCGCCTGGGCGACGCTGGGCTCTGGCGCCTTCCCGCGCTTCATGCTCCAGCGCGACCGCCTCAAGGAGCAGCTCAGCGGGCTCATCGGCGCCACGGCCCGCGACCTCGCCCTGCGCCCCAACACCACCCAAGGCGTCATCGACGTGGCCGTCTCCTTGCAGTGGCGCCCCGGCGAGCGGGTGTTGACCTTCACCGGCGAGTTCCCCGCGAACGTGACCCCCTGGCAGCAGGCCGCCGCCGCCCACGGCCTTCGCCTGGAGCGCCTGCCCCTGGACGGCTTCGGCGACGGCAGCGGGGACGGTCTGGGCCGCGTCGAGGACGCCCTCCGTCAAGGCGGCGTGCGCCTCATCGCCGTGAGCGCCGTGCAGTTCCGCTCCGGCCTGCGCATGCCCCTCGCCGAGCTCTCGGCCTTGGCCCGCCGTTATGACGCCGAGCTCTTCGTCGACGCCATCCAAGCCGCAGGTGTCGTGCCCTTGGACGGCCTCGCCGAGCAGGTGGACTACCTCACCTGCGGCAGCCACAAGTGGCTCATGGGCACCGACGGCAACGCCTTCCTCTACATCGCGCCGTCCCGGGTGCGGGCCCTGCGCCCCCTGCTCGCGGGCTGGCTCTCCCACGAGCAGGCCACCAGCTTCCTCTTCGAGGGCCCCGACGCCTTACGCTACGACCGCCCCGTGCGCGCCCAGGCCGACTTCTTGGAGGGCGGCGCCCAGGACAGCCTCGGCTGCGTGGCCTTAGAGGCCGGTCTCGCGCCGATCCTGGAGCTCGGCGTCTCGAACATCTACGCCCATGTGCAGGCCTATCACGACGTCTTGGAGCCCGGCCTTCAGGCGCTGGGGTTCACGAGCCTACGCGCCACCCAGCCCGACGCCCGCTCGGGCATCCTCTCCGTGCTGCCCCCGCCCGGCCTCACCGCCGCCGCGGTGTGCAGCTCCTTGGGCGCCTGGGGTGTCGTCTGCGCGACCCCCGACGGGGCGCTGCGGTTCGCGCCGCACTGGCCGAACGCCATCGCCGAGGCGACGACGGCGCTGGGCGTGGTGGAGGAGGTGGTGCGGGTGTTGAGGCAGAAGGGGAAGCATAGTCACTGAACTTGTTCACTAAACAAGTTCAGTAACCCCGCTCAAACCCCCAAATACACCCGCACCCCAAACCCCGCGTCCACATACACCGTCGTGTCCGGGAACAGCCCGACGATCGGCGCCACCTCCACAAACCCCTCGATCGGCAGGCTCTTGGGGTGCACCGCGACGCCCACGGGCACACGCAGGCCGAAGTTGGGGTCGTTCTTGTAGGGGCTGTCCCCGGCGCGGAAGCGGGCGCCGACGCCGACGTAGAGCGGGAAGTCTACGGTGTCGACCTCCACGCTCTCGTAGCGGGTGAGCACGAGCTGGTAGTCGAGGTGGAGCTGAACGTCTCGGCTCGACACGCTCCAGGCGAGGCCCCCGGCGACGGCGTGGCGGGGGTCGTCGAAGCGGTAGGCCACGCTGAGCCCCGTCGGCGCGCCGAGCAGCACGCCGACGCCGAGGCCTTCGGGACGCTCGGCGAGGTGGATCGGCGACGGGGTCGAGTCGACCTTTGGCGCGGCCTCAGGCCCGGCTGCAGGCTCCGCGGGCGGCACGACCGGCGGAGGCTCGGGCGTCGGCGCCTCGGGCGTCGGCTCGGCAGGCACCGGCGGCGCCTCGGGGGCGGGGTCTTGGGCGAAGGCGAACGAGCAGGCGAGCAGCAGCGGCGACATGGGGGCTCCGGTCTCCCCAACCTAAGCCCCCGCGGCCCCGGCGTCAGCGCCCAAGGATCATGGCCCGGCCTCGCCGTAGAGCAGCATCAGGCGCTCGTGGACCTCGCGGTTGGTGGGGTCGGCCAAGACCTCGGCCCACTGGGGCTGCTCGGTGAGCGCGCGCAGGCGCAGGCCCCGGCGCACGGACTCCCGCAGCCAGGTCTCCAACGCCACGGCGTCCCGGCGCCGGGCGGCGATGAGGGCGAGCTGGATGGGCGCCGCCCAGCCTTGGGGGTGCTCGACGGTGGCCTCGGCGGCGCGCACGTAGGCGGCCTCGGCCTCGGCGTCTTCGCCCCGGGCCAAGAGCAGGCCGCCCAGGTCGTACCAGGCCACGGCGAGGGTGGGGTCAAGCGCCAGGGCGTCTCGGGCCCGGGCCTCGGCGGCGCGGGCGTCGCCCCGCAGGTTGAGGATCAACGACTCCTCGTAGACCAG
Source organism: Pseudomonadota bacterium (assembly GCA_041160755.1). GTDB lineage: Bacteria > Myxococcota_A > UBA796 > UBA796 > CAJQPC01 > JADKFE01. The sequence continues at coordinate 139 of JBEAVX010000506.1, read as the reverse complement.
ACGCGCGTCTTCAGCGACCTCCTCGCGGAAGTCACGCACCAAGGAGAGCGCCTCGTCCAAGGCGCCCGCCACGATGAGGCGGTCGGCCTCGGCCTCGACCGCGCCCAAGAGCGACGCGCGGTAGTCCCGGGGCGGCAGC
>JBEAVX010000512.1:0-4261 GCA_041160755.1 Pseudomonadota bacterium | reverse complement strand
ATCCGGAAGCTCGTCCCCCTCGCCGACGCCGCCAAGGCGCGCGGGGTGAAGGTCTTCCACCTCAACATCGGCCAGCCCGACATCGAGACGCCCGCCGTCATGCGTGACGCGCTGCGCGGCTTCGATGAGAAGGTCGTGGCCTACTCACCCAGCGGCGGCACCGACGCCCTGCGGCGCACCTTGCTCGACTACTACGCGGGCATCGGCGTCCCCCTCACCCCGGATCAGCTCCTCGTCACCACCGGCGGCAGCGAGGCGATCCACTTCGGCATGGCCGCGGCGATGGATCCCGGGGACGTCATCCTCGTCCCCGACCCGATGTACGCGAACTACATCAGCCTCGCCGCCGTGCTCGGCGTCACCATCGTCCCCGTGCCCACCCACGTCGAGGACGGCTACCGCCTGCCGCTCGACTGGTCGCCTTACCTCACGCCCAAGGTCAAGGGCGTGCTCCTGTGCAACCCCTCGAACCCCACGGGCGCGGTGTACTCCGCTGAAGAGCTGCAGGCCGTGGTGGACTTCGTGATCCGCCACGATCTGTACCTCTTCGCCGATGAGGTCTACCGCGAGTTTGTGTACGAGGGCCCCTTGCCCCCGAGCCTGCTCACCGTGCCCGCCTTGGGCGACCGCCTCATCGTCGTCGACAGCCTCTCCAAGCGGTACTCCTTGTGCGGCGCCCGCGTCGGCTGCCTCGTCACCCGCAACGCCGGGATCGCCGCCGGGGCGATGCGTCTGGCCCAGGCCCGGCTCTCGCCGCCTCTGTTCGCCCAGCTCTTGGGCAGCAAAGCCACGGCCTTGGCGCCGGACTACTTCGACGAGACCCGCGACACCTACCGCCGCCGCCGCGACATCGTGGTGGACGCGCTGCAGGCCATGCCCGGCGTCGTCGTCGCCCGGCCCGAGGGCGCGTTCTACTGCATGGCGCGCCTGCCCGTAGACGACGCCGAGGCCTTCGCCCGGTTCATGCTCGACGGCTTCTCCCACGAGGGCCACACGACGATGGTGGCCCCAGGCGGCGGCTTCTACGCCCAAGAGGGCCGCGGCCGCGACGAGGTGCGCATCGCCTATGTGCTGGATGAGGCCGAGCTTCGTCAGGCGATGGAGTGCCTGCGGCTGGGGCTTGAGGCCTACAACGCGCGCTGACGCCCTGGCTCAGATCCCGCAGCGGGCGGCCTCGTTGAGCAAGAAGCTCCGCACGGCGTCCGCCCAGGCGTTGTAGTCCGTCTCGGGGATGCCCGCGTCGCCGATGCCGTGGTGGGCCTCGGTGAACTCGATGAACACCTTCTCGGTGGACGGGCTGCGCTCGCTGAGCAGGCGCACGTCGTCCACGGGGAAGAGGTGGTCGTAGGTCGCGGCCATGACCAGGCTCGGCGCGGTCACCGACTCCATCTTCACGTCGTTCTCGAAGAAGCCGCCGCTGATGAACGAGCCGGGGATGCTCATCCCGGTGTTGTTCTGGCCGTTCTGGCGCATGGACGGCGCGGGCGTCTCCAGAATGAGCGCGCAGATCTCGGGGTCTAAGCCCATCTCGACGGCGGGGATGGCCCCGAGAGAGTAGCCATAAGGCACCACGGCCACGCCGGTCGTGAGGTTCAGGGCCTCGTTCAAGGCCGTGCGGGCGTCGGCGACGAACTGCTCGCCGTTGGGGGCCGTGTTGGGCTCGGACTTGCCGTAACCCCGGTAATCCCACACAAACACGTTGACGCCCAGCTCGTGCAGGTAACGCACCCGAGGCAGGTAATGCTCGATGCTGGCGAAGTTTCCGTGGCTGTAGACGACGGTGATGCCCGCGAGGTCAAGATCGTCGCCGTGGGCCGGGACGAGGTAGGCGTCGAGGGTGCCCAGGCCGTCGGAGGTGGGGATGCTCATCTGGGTGACCGTGGCCCCGTCGATGGGGCGGGCGGTCTGGCCCTCGTCAAAGGTCTGCTCCATCCAGGCGTAGTCGATGCCCCAGTCGTAGGGATCTTCACACGGCACACAGAGCTTGCCCCAGATCGGGTCCGAGGCGTTCTCGCAGGTGTCCGGGCCGATGATCGAGCAGTGGCGCGGGTTGTGGAGCATGGTGTCAACGTCGGCGCAGGCGGTGAAGGCGCTGAGCGCGGCGGCGGCGAAGAGCAAGCGGTGGGCGCGGGTCATGGGCTCGTCTCCTCGGCGCGGGGGCCGATGGGCAGGTTGACGCCGACGTTCAGGCCCAAGGCGCCGCGCCCGGGGCTCACCCAGCGCAAGGCCAAAGACTCGGGCAGGCGGCCGGGGGCGTACCAGCGGGTCTCGACCTGGGCGCGCAGGCCGCCGGGTGTGCCAGGGTCGAGCTGGGCGCCGAGGCCGGGGCTCAGAAACAGCGCCGGGTCGATGAGATCGGTGTTCTGGGTGAGGCTCAGGTAGACGAGCTGCTGCTGGGCGTCGCCGACAAGCCAGCTCGCGGTGAGGTCGAGCTGATCGAGGCCCCACACGCCGGGCGCGGCCTTGCGGTCGTCGAGGTGGTTGGACGCGAAGTACAGGCGGTTCGTGACCGAGAGCGCGGGGACAGCGCCGCGCTGCTCCATGACCAGCCAGGCGACGTGGCCCTGCAGGCCGACCACCCCATAGGCCAGGCCGGTGAGGTTCAGGCCATACCCGAGCTCCAAGGGGCGATCGGCCAGGGTGGCGACGCCGTGGCGGCCCTCGATCACGGCGACGGGCATCGGCACCGGCGTGCCGCCGAGCTTGAGCAGGGGCCCGCCCAAGGTGAGCCCGGCGGCGTGCTCACCCCGGTCGAGGGGCCGGGCGGTGTTCATGGCGCTGCACCCGGCGAGGGCGGCGAAGAGGAGCAGGAGGGCGCGGGTCATTGGGGCTCCCGAAGGACGCCCCGATCCTACACCCTTCCAGAGATCGCCCAGCGATCAGCCAGGGATCTGCCCGCTCTTCACGATCGTGAGGCCGCCGCTGTCGTCAAAGCGCAGGTCGTACACCGGCAGCCCCGCCGCCAAGGCCCCCAAGGTGGCCCCGGCCTGCTGGGCGCCGAGGCGCTGCTGCTCGGCGAAGAGCGCCGCCGCGTCGAGTCCGGGCAGGCGGTGGCACAGAAACGCCGCGAGCTGGGCGCGGATCTGGGCCGTCACCTGGGGGTGGTTCACGAAGGCCTGCACGCCGCCCCGGCTGGGCGAGACGATGGGCACGTCGCTGTAGGGCTGATCCTCGGCCATGAGCACGTTGTACACCGCGCCCTCGCCATGCCCACCGGCCAAGGGCGCGATGTGAACCCCCGGCGCCCCGGCCCAGCGGGTCTCCAAGACCGCCCGCAGGATGTCGCCGACGAGCTCCGCCCGCACACCATACTGCTCAGGGAACATCATCGAGCGCTTGAGGTGCCCGCAGCCGAGGTGCTCAGGGTTGACGTAGACCTCCAAGAGCGCCTCCCGCAGCGCTTGGGGCGGGCTGGCCAGAAACGCGCGCCACTCCAAGGTGTGCATGTCGGGGGCGAGCACATCGGCAAACCGTGGATCGGCGCGCAGGGCCTTGATGGTGCGGTTCCCGGCGGCGATGTCGGTGTGCATGTAGAACCGCCCGAAGACCCCGAGGCGCTGCCGAAAGAGGCGGCTCACCTCAGCCCGGGTGAACGCCCGGCCCAAGAGCCGCTCGGCGCTGGCCAACAAGAGCGAGAGCTCCCCGGCGTCACCGCCCGGCGTGCCGACGACCCCACCGTCATCGCGCCCGTCCACACAGGAGAGCAGGCCATGCAACAACAGCGCGGCGAGCTTCACCCGGCGGATCTCCACGGGCTCGCCGACGTGGGACCAGGCCCCTTCAGCGCTGAGGCCGCCCGCCGGGACCGGCGCGTCGGCGCTGCCGAGCTGGGGGCGCGCGACGTGGGGGCGTAAGGCCCGGCGATCCCGGCTCACCCCGAAGCCCATGCGGCGCCAGAGGTCGATGCCGCCGCGCATCGCCGCGACGAAGCGCAGGCCCGCGCGCTCGGCTTCTTGGGCGGCGACGGCGGAGGCGAAGCCGTCGCGGCAGACGATCACGACCGGGTCATCGGGGCGCAGGCGTTGGGCCAAGGCGGCCACGCCGCCCGCGGGCATGGGGGAGGAGCCGGGGATGAACCCCCATTCGCCGAGCATCTCGGCCTCGCCGCGCAGGTCCACGACGGCGAGGGAGCCTCCTTGGGCGGCGATGAGCTCGGGCTCTTGGAAGGGGGTGCCGGTGGGGCTGCGGAGGAGGGCGGAGACCCAGTTCACGCGGAAGAGGCGCTCGTGCTGGGAGACGGCGCCGATGGCGGGGATCAGGG
>JBEAVX010000501.1:0-2615 GCA_041160755.1 Pseudomonadota bacterium | reverse complement strand
GTCGACGGCGGGGCGGTGACCCTGGCGGACGGCGTCACGGAAGGCCAAGACCTCGGCGCAGGGCGCGGGGTGCTCCTCCAAGACCTGCCACAGCGCGGCGTCCTCTTCGCTGACCTGGGCCTCCGCCGCCCAGGCGCGGGCGCGGGTCGCGAAGGCCAGATCCCCGGCGTGGGGGGTCTCGATGGCGTTGTCGGGGCCTAAGCCGTTGATGGCGTCGAGCACGCGGCGTTTGCGCTCGCCGTAGTGGCTCGCGGCGAGCTCTTCGGGGAGGATGGGGCGGCCGAGGTGGATGGTCTGCTGGCCGTGGTTCAGGGGCAGCTCGATGCGGCGATCGAGGGGCTCGGTGGGCAGGCCGCCCACAAAACGCACCGGAACGATCGGCGCGCCGACGTTCAGCGCGAGGTCGATGAACGCCCCGCTCATCTTCATGACCGGGGTGCGGCAGTCCAAGGAGCGGGTGCCCTCGACGTGCACCATCACCGAGCGCTCCCCGGCGGCCATCTCGGCGGCGAGGGCCTGGATGATCATCGGCAACGAGGCCTTGTCGTCTCGATCAAAGTAGGTGATCACCTCGGGGTCCACGACGCCGGGCCAGGTGAAACACTCGCGGATGAGGTCGCCGAGCCACGACGCGCGGTGCTCGGCTTTGGCGAGGGTCACCGTGGGCAAGGCGTTGAGCGCGCTGGCGAGCACAGAGAACAAGAGGCTCTCGACGCCGACCTGATGGTTCGCGAGGTAGAGCAGCGGACGCCCCCGAAGGCGGGCGTGGGCTTGGGGATCCTGCACGATCACCCCGCGCACATACCGGCGGATGAGGCCGTAATACAGATCTTCGACGGGCCAGCGCCCGAGATCAAACCGCGCCGACCAGTACCGCTCGACGGGGCCGAGCTGCATCGCCGGGGGCCCGCTCACAGACGCCGTGGCCCCTTCAGCGCTGAGCTGGACCGTCACCGGATACAGGCTCAGAGGGTAACCCGCCCAGGCCACGCCCCCATCCCGCACGGTCACCTCGGCGGGGTGAACCTTGAGCCGCTGGGCGAGGGCCTCCCGGGCGGCGACGGCGGCGAGCACGCTGTCCTCGGAGCTGCGCTCCTCGGGCGTCAAGGCGTAGAGGCTGGCGATGGTGCCCGGCAACCAGTCGGACTGGCGCAGGGCGGCGCGCTCAACGGCGACGCCCTCGGCGCCCTCGACGCCGAGGCCCGCGCCCTCGACAAAGGCACGATCCCGCAGGAACGCCGCGCGCTCTTCAGGCGCCATCCGGCCCAGGGGGCCCTTGGGGAACAGCGCCTCGATGAGCCGCAGCTCGGCGAGCACCACCGCGCCCTGGATGAGCTGCAGGTCGATCGCCACGAAGCGCCCGCCGGGCTGAACCCCCACGAACCGGGCCTCGACCCGCAACATCCCCGTCCGAGGCAGCTCGGCGTACAGACGAAGGCCGGGGATGATCGCCGGGTAAGCCACCACGTCGTCGCCGAGCTCCGGCGCCCAGCGGCTCAGGCGATCGTGCGGGATGCCGTGGGTCATCACGTCGAGGAGGCCCTGGCCCAGCGCACCTTGGGGCACGGTGATCTTGCTGGCGTCTACCCACGCGCTGCTGCCGCGATCCCCGAGGATGAGGCGGGTGACGCCTTGGAAGGCTGGGCCGTGGAACAGCGCGCCGGTGGCGTACAGATCCGGGGCCTCTTCACCCTCGACGCTGCCCCAGGCCGCCGGGGCCTCAAACCGATCTTGGCGCAAGATGACCGCGCCCGAGGCGTAGGGGCCGTGCTCATCGGAGAGCGTGACCTCCGCGCGCTCCCAGCGGCCGCCGATCTCCGCCTGGACCGTGCGGGGTCCGTCGAGCACCATCCAGCGGCGCACCCGCACGTCCTCCAAGGCCGCGACGAGGCGGCCCTCGGACTGACCCAAGGCCGCCTCAGCGAGCTGGTCCACCATGCTCATCATCGGCAGGGCGGGGAGCGTGAAGGTCGGGCGGTGATCGCCGAGCCACAGGTCCTGGGCGGGATCAAGGGTCCGCGTGAAGCGGGGGTGGTGCAGCGCGCCGGAGACGATGCGCATCCCGAAGTTTTTGCCCTCGTAGATCCGTTTGCCGTCTACCCACAGGCTCGCGTCCGCCAACACATACGGACCACGCTCGTCCCGACCGACCTCAATGACGTCGAGCGTGCTGGAGATGAGCTTGTTCGTGGGCACCACCTGACCGCGGTACTTCCACGAGATCGCCCGGCCGATCGCCAAGGGCTCAAAGCGTGGGGCCTCGATCCCTTCGGCCATGCCGCGATGCAGCATGAACACCTGAAGGAGCTGAACGAAGGCCTCCAAGCCCAAGGAGCCTGGCTGCACGGGATCTTGGAAGAAGTGGGCCTTGAAGAACCACTCCTTCGGGTCCACGTCTTTCTCGCCGCGCAGGCGCCCGAGGCCCTTCGCGCCGCCGTCGTCCCAGATGCCCACACGGTCGAGCATGAGCAGCATCGGGCCCGGCAGCCGGGGCTCGGCGGCGCAGAAGCGCGCGGGGCGGCGGCGAAGGTCAACGGTGAGCGGGGCGGCGTCGGAGAGCAGCGCCTTCTGCTCGGGGCTCGACGGCAGGCCGATCTGGTTCTCCAGGGCCACCT
>JBEAVX010000499.1:0-3930 GCA_041160755.1 Pseudomonadota bacterium | reverse complement strand
CTCACTCACCGCGCCGTCCGCGCCGCGCAGGCGGACCACGGCCTCGGCGGGCACCCGCTTGAGCGTCACGCCGGGCGCGGCGTCTCTGGCCACACGCTTGAAGCGGCCGTCAACGCCGATCTCGACGTCTACGGGAACGCCGAGGCCCGCATCCCACCACACCCGCACGTCCCGAGGGCCGTCGAGCCCAGCGACCTGCTCCGGCGCGGTCGCCACCGCGCGCAGGTGCCCAGGGCGGAGCGCCGCCGCGTCGGGGGCGCCGGCAAAGACCACGACCCCACACGCCCCCATCGCCGCCAGAAACACGCTCAAATCGTCTCCACGATGGTCTTGTAGCGCTGAACCTGGCGCGTGAGGTGGTTGAGCTGACCGGTGAGGGTGATCGCCTCGTTGGGGCAGACCCACCAGCAGTACAAACACATCACGCAGTCCGGCGACCGAGGCGAGGCGCCGATCTGCGCGAGCGGCAAGAACGTCGGGCAGAAGTCTTCGCAGCGACGGCAATCCCCGCAGCGATCCGCGTCCCGCTGGAGGTCGGTGATCGTGTCATCTGCCCGATCGTACACGTCTTGGATGATGCGCAGGCGGTACGCGGCCTCGCTCACCGCCGGCTTCTCGACCAAGGGCCGCACGGCGAGCTTGAGCCACATCAACGACGGCGCCTCGGAGAGCTCCGCGAGCTTTGAGCGCGGCGGCGCCCGCTTGATCGGCCGCACCACCGCCACCTTCTGCTCAATCTCCGCGGCGTCCTCGGCGCCAAACCAGCCCGCGCGCTCGGCGTGCACGAGGTACGGCACGTCTCGCCAGGGCAGGCCCACGAGCCGACAGGCGACGAGGTCGTTCAGCGCCGCGTCGTCCGACGCCATGACGCGCCCAAACCGGAACGGCTCACCATCCCCCGGGCCGTTGCCCTCCATGCCGATGAGGCCGTCCACGATGATCAGGTGAGGCACGACGGCCTCGTTGATCGCGAAGATGTTGCGCCCTAAGTCCATGTGCATGTGGCGCTTTTGTTGGCCTTGGCAGATGCCCACCCAGTTCTTCATCGCGCAGGAGAGCGTGGCCTCGCAGTGGGTCTTCACCTTGGGCACGGAGATGAGGAGATCGGCCTCGATCACCGGCGTCGCGACGAGGGGCCTCGCGCCAGCGTGCAGGGCGATGGGCACGCCGGGCTGGCGGTTGAGGTCGAGCACCCGCACGCCGTAACGCTCGGCCAAGGCGCTCACCCGTAGGCGGCGCATGGCGTCGATGTCGCGGCGATCTACGCCGACGTTGGAGCCGTCGGCGACGGTGATGTCGCGATATCCCCGGTTGAGCAGGCCCTCGATCAGGCACGCCAACACCCGCAGATCGGCGGAGTTGCCCGTGAGCGCCATGAGGTCGTTGTTGAGGTTCGGCTTGATGAGCACCCGGGCGGCGAGATCCGCGGGCAGCTTGTGCGCCCACGACGTGAGGATCGCCTCGACGGTGGCCTTCACCTCACGGTTGGTGAAGGCCTCATAGACCTCGACCACCCCCCGTCGCAGCGTGTGTCGTTGAACCGTCGGCATACCCCAGCTTAGCCCGGATCCGGCGCTCATCGAAGGCTCATCAGGAGCGCCTCATACCGCGCCCACACCGCCGCCCAGTCATACCGCGCCTCGACGAGCCGACGTCCCTCGGCGCCGATAGACGCCGCCAAGGCCGGGTCCTCCATCAAGCGCCGCATCGCCGCCCGCATCGCCTCGACGTCACCTTGGGGAACCGCCAGACCTACGCCCCCCGTCGCCTCACGAATGGCCGGTTGATCCGCCCAGATCACCGGCTTGCCGCAGGCCATCGCCTCGATCGCCGTGTAGCCGAAGCCCTCACGCATCAAGGTGGGGAACAGCGCCACGTCGGCCTGCTGCACATACGGCGCGATGTCAGCGACGTCGGTGAGCAGGTCTACGGGCTGGCCCCAGGCCTGAATCTTGAGCTGATCCACAAAGATCGGGTCGTCCGCCGCGCCGACCAAGGTGAGCCGCGCGCGGCCTTTGAGCGAGGCCGGGAGCCGGGCCAAGGCGTCGAGCGCGAGGTGTTGCCCTTTGCTGGGAAGCATACGCCCGGCGTAGACGAAGCGGACGAGGCCGTCGTCGGGCCGGGTGAAGGGCTTAAACCGCTCCAGATCGACGCCGTTTCGGATCACGGTGATCTTCTTGGCCGGCACACCGACGGAGACCAGGTGATCCCGGGTGGCGTCGGAGACGGCGACCACCTGGGCCAAGGCCCGGCTCTTGAGCGCGTAGAAGGCCTCCCGCGCCCGAACCCCCAAGCTGCGGCTGGCGACGCCGAAGTTGAGGTCATGCACGATACACACCGTCGGGGCGCCGATCGCCGGGGCCTCGATGGAGTTCGCCAGACAGGCCTCGGGCTTAAACCGCCGGGCCTCACGACGGGCGGCCCACCACATCCGCCCCCAGGCCGCCGCGGCGTCGAGGCCCCGAAGATCGACGGCGACGGCGTCCTCGGGCACCAAGGCCCGATCGCGGCGGAAGCCGACGACCAGACGCACGTCGTGGCGGCGCTGGGCCCGCTCCACGAGGCTCTGAAACACGGTCTCTGTGCCCGAGCGCACGTCCGGCGGGAAGCGGCGGGCGACCATCAACAGCTTCATGGGGAGCGCGACGTCATGGTGGGGATGACTCGGTGGGACCGGGTGTAGAGTAAACCACAAGCCGCCGCGCCGCGACCCGTGCCCGCCGCCTAGGAGCCCGATGCGCCCCGTCCTCCTGCTGCTCACCGGCCTGATCGGCCTCTCGCTGAGCGCGCCGAGCCGCGCCCAAGATCCTGGCCCGCCGGAGACCGCCGGATCCCTCGCGCGTTACCCCAACGCGCCTTCAGCCACCGCCGCCCAGAAGGTGTGGATCGACACGGTCATCCAGCAGAACTACGACCGGGTCAACGCCTGCCACAAAGACGCGCTCAAGCGGGATCCCCGTCAGGTCGCGTTCTACAACGTCATGCTGCAGCTCGGCGGCGACGGGATCGTGCGCTGGGGTGAGATCAAGGCGACGACCTCCGGCGACCCGCTCCTCGACGCCTGTGTGCTCGAAGCCCTCAAGACCATGGACTACAGCCGCGCCGACACCCATGAGGCCTTCGTCGTGGCGCACACCATGGTGCTCACGCCGATGGACTACCCCCATGAGCCCGCGCTGATGAAGAAGAACCGGGCGTCGGTCGAGGCCTGTTACGCCGAGGCCCAGGCCCGGGTGGCCCCGACGGATCTGCGCGGCGTGGTCGCGGTTCGGTTCGTCACCCGCGAAGGCAAGGTCGCCGCGCCGGAGATCCTCCTGGACACCACCGGAGAGGCCGGGCTGAGCGCGTGTGTGCTCGCGGCGATGGCGTCGTGGCGCGTCGAGCGGAGCCTCTCGGGCCGATACCAGATCGTGATGCGCCTCACCCCCGAGAAGGGCCTGACGCTGTTCTTACAACCCTGACGCGGCGCTACGAATCCTGACGCTGCGCCGAGGATCCTGACGCGCGGCTCAGCCCTGCTCGGCCAACAAGGACCGCGCGATGCGCTGGTAGCCCAACAGGCGCGGCATGGGCAGCCGACCGTCAAGGCCCGCCTGCTTGACGCCGCAGTCGGCCTCGCCCTCGTCGAGGTGGCGGCAGTCGCCGTAGCGGCACTCCGGCGCGAAGGCCGCCACGTCGGGGAAGGCCTCGTTCAGCTCGTCTAAGCCCACCCGCCACAGCCCGAAGGCGCGCACGCCGGGGGTGTCGATGATGCGGCCGCCGTCGGCGAGGCGGTAGAGCGTCGAGCGGGTCGTCGTGTGGCGGCCTTTGCCGACGGCCTCGCTCACCTCGCCGGTCTGGGCGGCCAGGGTGGGCTCCAGGGCGTTGAGCAGCGACGACTTGCCGACGCCCGAGGCGCCGACGAACACACACAGGGCCCCGCCCAAGGAC
>JBEAVX010000492.1:0-3513 GCA_041160755.1 Pseudomonadota bacterium | reverse complement strand
CTCCTTGGGGAAGACCCCGGCGCCGACGAGGGTCCAGAGGGGCTGGTAATGGTGGCGGGTCGAGGGCTCGACCAGCACGATCGACGGCGGACGAGGGGAGGCCGCGAGGCGCGCGGCGACGCTGATCCCGGCGGCGCCCCCGCCGATGATGACGACATCAACCTGCTCAGACGACATGGGGTGCTCCAGATCAGACGGTGGAATGAGACGTGGCGAGGCGGGCGCCGAAGCGGCGGGCGAAGGCGAGACCAAACGCGACGGCGCGGCTCACGTCCGGGTCGCGCAGGGCTTGGAGGAGGGTGAACACCCCGGCGGGCTCAGCGGGGTGGGCGTGGCTCTGGGCCAGGGCCTCGGCGGCGAAGCCGATCACCGAGACAGCGGGCTCATCGAGCACCCCGGCGTCGAGCAGGGTGTGGACGGCTCGGGAGGCGTCGCCGCTGCGCTCGGCGAGGGCCGTGGCGAGGTTTAGCAGCTCCGGCCGGGTGAGCACCTCGGCGGCGCGGACCATCGAGCGCAGGCGCTCGTCTACGTCGAGACCCTGATCAATCAACCTGATCATGGCCTGGTCGATCGTGTCGGTCACCCCGGCGAGCGCCAGAGGTGCGGCTTCAGCGAGGCCGACGGCGGCGCCTAAGGCGTCCGCGCGGTCGGCCACACGCTCCAAGAGCTGAATGAGCGCTGGGCGGCTGAGCACCTCGGCGGCGACGGTGAGGGCCTTGATGCGCTCGTCGGGGCCGATGCCCGTCTCTTGGGCCCGGGCGGCGAGGCCGTCGAGGCTGTCTACGGCGATGGCCACGGCGCTCTCGGCCTGCTCGCTGATGACCAGGGCGGGCTCAAGGCGGGCCTCCAGCCGGGCCAGGCGACCGTCGAGCTGGTCGAGGCGGCTGTGAAGGGACTCCAGCAGCTCCAAGGTGCGTGAGGCGGCGTCGGACATGAGGGCTCCCGGGGGCACGGTCGCCTCTCACCACGCAAGAACTATGCCACTTCTCCACGGCGCCTTGAGCGGGATCATGTTTCACGCCGGCGTTTCATGTTTCCGCCGATCGTTTCGTTTCACGGCGTGGGCGTCGCCTTGGGCGGCGGCAGGGCCCGACCGGCGAGGTACACCCAGCGGCCACCCTCCCGGGAGAAGCGGCTCTCTTCGCCGAAGCTCACGTCGGCTGATCCCTTCTGCAGGCTCGCCCAAAATCGCACCACACCCTGCTCGCCGACGGTCTCGGCGCTCAGCACCCGCAGGCCGACGAAGGTGGTCTCCTCGCAGAACTGGCGCAGCCGGGCCGTCCAGGCGGCGAGGTCGGCCTCGCGGTGGGGGCTGAGGCTGTGGGTGGTGCGCTGCACATAGGCCACGTCGCCGAGGCTGTAGGCGACATACCGGCTGCGCATCAGCGCCTCGGGGGTAGGCGCGGGCTGGCCGTCGAGGAGCGGACCGCAGCAGCGTTTGGCCTTCTTCGTGGAGCCGCAGGGGCAGAGGGCGTTGGGCGAGAGCTTCACCAGGGGACTCCGAGGGCGTGAAGGCAGGCGGCCTCGTTCATCCCGACGCCGACGGCGGAGATGAACTGTGTGTCATTGTGGGGCTCGTTGGTGAGGACAACACCGCCGCGCCAGAGTCCGCGGGGGTCTAGATCAGGGGCCGGGCGAGAGGCCGCCCAAGCGGCGATCGTGCGGTGCCCGGCGCGCTTGAGATCCTGCGCGGAGAGCACCCGCCACACCCCGACGGCGCCGGGGCCCAGGCGCCGACCCAAGGCCAAGGCCACCCGGCCCATGGACAGGCGGGGGTTCAGCTCGACCAAGGGGCGCAGGCGCAGGCCGTCCGGCGTCTCATGGATCAAGGCGTCGAGGCCGATGGGGCCGACGTAGCCCAGGCGGTGGGCCTCGGCGGCGGCGATCCGGGCCGCCCGGGTCAAGGCGCGCTCGATCCAGGCCGGGGACTGGCCGTCTCCGGTGAAGAACCGCGCGAGCTCGGGGCTGAGGCCGACCGTGGGGCGGCCCACCCAGCTCCCCAGATAACGACCGCCGGGGGAGGTGAAGAAGCGGTGGAGACCCCGCACGGTCAAGGCGCCGTCGGCGGAGACGTCGGTGAGCAGGCTGAGGTCGAGCACGCGGCGTAACCAGGGCTCGACGACGACGGGGCCCCAGGCGGTGAGGCGCTCGATTGTGTGGAGTCCACGCGCATCGGGCGGGGCGCGCAGGCGGAGGCGATCTCGGCCGGCGGTGGAGAGCGCGGCCTTGAGGATGACCTCGGGCGCCCCGGCGGCCAGCAGCGCCATGGCGGCCTCAACGGCGTCCTCGGCGGTGTGCACGACGTGCCCGGCGAGGCTCGGCGGGTCGAGGCGGGGCTCAGTCTCGGCCTCTAAGACGCGGCGGAGGAGGGTGGCGGCGAGGGCCTTGGAGGCCAGGGCCTCGGCGCCGTGGCCGCCTGGCGTAAACCCGGCGGCGCGTAAGGTCGGCGTCCAGGCCCAGGGCTCCACGGCGGCGACGTGCCGTGTGGCGAGGCGCGGCGCGGCGTCGGTGAGGGCAGGGGACTCCAGCAGCTCGGGCACGGGCAGGCCGAGGTCACGCCAGCGCGCCAAGAACGCTGGAGACGGCGCCCGGGGCAGCACGACGAGGTCATCTTCGCCGGAGAGGATCACGGGCAAGAGGCCGAGATCACGCTCCAAGGCCCGGGAGACCGCAGAGGGCGCCTCCCCGCGCCACTCCTCCTCCCCGCTGGCGACGAACGCGCGGACCACCGGGGGCCGACCTTTGGAGCGCCCGAAGGAGGCGAGGCGCTGGATAAAGTCTTCAGGCAGGCCGACCGCGCGGCGGGGCGCGGCGTCAAAGGAGAGGCCTCGGGCGCGGGCCGGGCTCAGCGGCGGCTTGAGCAGGCGCTCCCAGGCCGAGAAGAGGTCCTCGCCGGGCTCCTGCCAGTGGCGCACCCAGCGCAGGCCGTGGCGCACATGGCGCAGCTCATCCCGCAGGATCAGGTCCATCAAGGCGCCGCTCTCTTCGTCGCCGACGGCGCGGAAGGCGGCTGCGTAATGCACACAGAAGTCGAGGTTCGCCTGCTCCAAGACGAGGCCCAGCCCGGCGGCCAAGGCGGCGGGGGAGTCCATGGTACACAGCGCGTCCCAGAAGAAGCGGCTCACCGGGAGCTCGCCCAGGCCTACGCCGAGGGCCTCCATGCGCCCCAGATAGAGCGCGAGGTGGCGCTGCTCATCGCGCAGGGCGTTCGCCAAGCCGAGGCGGAACTCAGGGGGCGCCTCGGGGAACCGCAGCAGGCCCAAGGCCATGAGCTCCATGGCGAGGAGCTCGTGGTTGGCGAAGAAGTGCAGGGCCCGGCCTCGGGCGGCGGCGGGGGCGAGGTCTCGGGGGAACTCGGCCTTGCCCCGCAGGCTGTCCAAGGCGAGGCCCGCGGGGCGCGCGGGGAGCGACACCGCGCCGATGGCCGGGCCGGGGACGGTGTCGGTGAAGGCCTCAGGTCGGCGGAGCTTGTCGGCCAGATCCGCCGAGAACAGCACCCGCTCGGCGTAAGCG
>JBEAVX010000459.1:0-3969 GCA_041160755.1 Pseudomonadota bacterium | reverse complement strand
GCTCTGCGGCGTAGAGCGTGCGACCGTCCGGCGACCACGCCACACGCTTGATGAGCGCCTCGGGCACGGTCTTCTTCTGCAAGACCTCCCCCGTCCAGGCGTCGAGCACGAGCAGCTCGCCGAGGTAGCTCCCCACGGCGAGCCGCGCGCCGTCCGGGGAGAACGCGAGGCTCGTGTCTGGCGGCGAGCCACCCCCGGCGATGAGCCGAGAGACGTCCCCCAAGGCGGTGTGCGCGATGGGCACACACTCCGCGCGGCCCGGGGCCTGGCCGCCGACGCCGTCGATCTCCACCTGGTCTCCAGGGCGCCACAGGCGCGCCACGAGCGCCCGCCCGCCCGGCAGCGGCCGCGCGTCTTTGGGCGTGGCGACGCCCTCGACGATCACGCCGCCACGCACGAAGATCATCTCCGCCGGGGGCTTCTGGGGCCCCTGACAGGCGAGGAGGGCGACGAGGCTGAGCAGCATGGGGGCTCCGAGGCGGGAAGCAGGCTAGACTATCGCCGTCGCGCCGTCCTGGCGCGCGCCGAGGCCGATCGTCATGCGTGTGCTGCTCACTGGCGCCACCGGAACCGCCGGGAGCGCGACCCTCCAGGTGCTCCTCGCCGATCCCGGCGTCACCGCCGTCACCGCGCTCAGCCGTCGCCCCTTGGCCGAGCGCCACGACAAGCTCCAGGTCGTGCTCCACGAGGACTTCACCGACCCTTCGCCCGTCCGCGGCCTCCTCGCCGAGACCGACGCCGTGCTGTGGTGCTTAGGCACCGGCCAGAACGACGTGCCCGAGGCCGAGTATGTGCGCATCACCTACGACACGGCGCTGGCCTTCGCCCGGGCGCTCCTCGCGGAGAATCCCAAGGCGACGTTCATCTTCCTCTCGGGCCAAGGCGCCGACCCCACCGAGCGGAGCCGCGCGCTCTTTGGCCGCGTCAAAGGCCGCACCGAGCGCGACCTTGACACGCTCGGCCTCGCGCGGCTGCACCACGCCCGCCCGGCTACATCCACCCCGTGACCGAGAAGGCCAGCCGCAAGGCCCTGGAGCGGTTCTCGATGTTCATCGAGCCCGTCTTCCGCGCGCTCTTCCCCAGACACATGATCGACGCCGACGACTTAGGCCGCGCGCTCCTCGCCGCCGCCCGAGGCGCCACAGAGACGCGGGTGCTGGACAACGTCGCGCTGCAGAAGCTCGCGGCGGGCCCCTCCGCCCCTACGCCATAAGACACAATCAAGACACTCCCCGGAGCCCCCATGCACCCCAACGCCCAGCTCATCACCAAGTTCTACGAGGCCTTCTCCAAGCGCGACGGCCTCACCATGGCCGCCTGTTACCACCCCGAGGCCAGCTTTCAAGACCCGGCGTTCACGCTCAAGGGCGAGCAGTGTGGCCACATGTGGCGCATGTTGTGTGAGCGGGCCAAAGACCTCACCCTGACCTTCTCTGACGTGGTGGCTGACGACACGACGGGCTCGGCGAAGTGGGAGGCGAACTACACCTTCTCCGCCACGAAGCGGCCGGTGAACAACCTCATTGAGTCGAGCTTCACCTTCCGCGACGGCCTGATCTACACACAGAACGACACCTTCGACTTCTGGCGCTGGTCGCGGCAGGCGCTGGGCGCGCCGGGCATCTTCTTGGGCTGGTCGAGCTACCTGCAAGGCAAGGTGCAGGCCCAGGCGATGGCGGGCCTCGCGGCCTGGAAGCCGAAGGAGTAAGGCAGGACGATGCTGATTCGGCCCCCACGACGTTTCCCGAGCTCGATGTTCACCTGGCGGGGCAGCGCGCTGCAAGAGACCTGGAAGCCCCTGTTGGGACTGTTCGTCGTCTCGGCGCTGCTCACCTCGTTTTATGAGGACTGGGGCCTGGGCCGCTTCTCCTTGACCCAGACGCCGTTCACCCTGGTGGGCCTCGCGCTCTCGATCTTCTTGGGATTCCGCAACAACGCCTGTTATGACCGCTGGTGGGAGGCCCGCCGTCTGTGGGGGGCGCTGATCAACATCACCCGCTCCCTCGCCCGGCAGATGTTGACCTTGCCCAAGGCGCCCGAGGCCGACGCCGAGGCCCTGCGCGCCCTGCAAGAGCGGTTTGTCTACGGCGTCATCGGCTTCGCCGTGTCCCTCAAGCTGCACCTGCGCGCTGAAGGCGCGTTCAACGACCTCCAGACGCTCTTGCCCCGGCCGCTGTGGGAGTCGCTCCTGCACGAGCGCAACGCGCCGAACGCCGTGAGCCACTGGCTCGGCGTTCAGGTGCAAGAGGCCGCCGCCCAAGGCTGGCTGCACCCCATCCACCAAGACACCCTGGAGCGTGGCCTCACCGAGCTCACGAACATCCAGGGCGGCTGTGAGCGCATCAAGAACACCCCCGTCCCGCTGACCTACACCGTGCTCACCCACCAGATCGTGCTCCTCTACTGCTTGCTGTTGCCCTTGGGCATCATGAGCACCGTCGGCACGATGACGCCCTTCGTCGTGCTCATCGTGGCCTTCGCGTTCTTGGGCTTGGACGAGGTCGGCACACAGATTGAGGATCCCTTCGAGACCGACGCCAACGACCTGCCCCTGGACGCCTTGTGCCGCGTCATCGAGGTGAGCCTACGGCAGCGCCTCGGCGAGACCGCGCTGCCCCCAGACGCCAAGCCCGTCAACGGGGTGCTCTACTGAGCGCGGCCCCCGGCGGCGCTGGCTTGGGGCGGGGCTGCCCTTCGCCCGAGGTCTCGTGTAGCATGTGCTGGAACCTCCCCACCCGCACCCCCGCAGACGCACAGGACGACCGATGAGGATCCGTTTCTGGGGCACCCGAGGCTCCATCGCGAAGGCCGGCCCGAGCACGGTGCGGTACGGCGGCAACACCTCCTGCGTCGAGATCCGCTCCGCCGCCGGGGATCTGATCATCCTCGACGCCGGGACAGGCCTGCACGGCCTCGCCCAGTCGCTCCTGCGGGAGCCGACGACGCCGCGCACGGGCAGCCTGTTCATCTCCCACACCCACTGGGACCACATCCAGGGCATCCCGTTCTTCACGCCGTTCTACCAGCCTGGCCAGCGCTGGTCGATCTACGGGCCCTCGGGCGTACACAAGAGCCTCGATGAGCTGCTCCACGGCCAGATGAGCCAAGACTACTTCCCCGTCGCGATGGAGGACTTCAACGCCCAGGTCGAGACCTGTGACCTCAAAGAGGGCCACTTCACCGTCGGCGACATCTCGGTGACCACGCAGTACCTCAACCACCCCGGCGTCACCATCGGCTACCGTATCGTCGTCGATGGCGCGACGATCGTCTACTCCACCGACCACGAGCCCCACAGCCGACGCCTCGCCTGCTGCGGCGGCGCCCCGGCCCCCGGCAGCGAAGACGCCCGCCACGGCGACTTCTTGGCCGGGGCCGACGTCGTCATCCATGACGCACAGTACACCGCTGAAGAGTACGACAAACGTGTCGGCTGGGGACACAGCACCCTGGAGTACGTCACCGATCTCGCCCAGCACGCCGACGTGCGGCGCCTCATGCTCTTTCACCACGACCCCAACCGCAGCGACGGTGAGCTCGACCGCCTCGTCGAGCGCGCCCGGGCCCGGGTCGCGGGCAAGCCCGGCGCCACCAGCATCGACGCCGCCGCCGAGGGCCAGCACATCGAGACCTGGGTGAGCCGACTGTACGGCGTCGCCCCCGACCGGCCCCTGGACGACGAGACCTCGGCGATCGGCGTGAGCCCACGCGGCGCCGACGTGCTGCTCTTCGCCCCGTCGCACCCCCGTCTGGCCCAAGCCGTTCACGACGTCGGCCACACGCCCCTCGTCGCGGGGCAGCTCGCCGAGGCCGAGGCCCTCTGGCGGTCCGCGCACCCCGCCGTCGTGTTGATCGAGGCGAGCGGCCCCGAGGAGTTCACCCACCGCTGGCGCCACATCAGCGCCACCGGCGGCTGGCCCCCGGCGATGACCCGGGTGCTCGTCTGCCGAGACGAGCCCGACGCCGAGC
>JBEAVX010000452.1:0-6143 GCA_041160755.1 Pseudomonadota bacterium | reverse complement strand
CCTCTGCGGCTTGACCAAGCAGCTCCCCCAGCCGTTGGGTGGCCTCGACGCCGTGAAGGTCAAGTTGAACGCTGTTTAACATGCCCCCTCCTTGAGCGTCCTGAGCGCCTTGGGGAGCGCGTGGGCCAGCTCGCTCGCCGTGAAGGGCCCCGGACCGAGCTGATCGGCGGCGAGGCCGTGCACATAGGCCCCAGCGCAGAGGGCGTCCTCCGCGCCGAGCCCCTGGGCGAGCAGCCCGCCGACGAGCCCGGTCAACACATCCCCCGCGCCGGCGATGGCGAGGCCCGGGTGACCCGTGGGGTTCAGCGACGGCGGCGCCCCGGAGATCAGCGTGTGCCGCCCCTTGAGCAAGGTGGGCGCGAGCTGGCTCAAGGCGTGGACCGCGCCGAGGCGGTCGGCCTGGATCTCGGCGCTCGACCTCCCCAAGAGCCGCCCGGCCTCCCCCGGATGGGGCGTGATCGCGCGCAGGTGGGGGCTCGGCGCGGGGGCCTGGGCCAAGGCGGTGAGGCCGTCGGCGTCAAACACCGCCGGGATCGGCAGCTCGGACCAGAGCGTGCGCATGAGCGCGGCGGCGACGGCGTCTACGCCGACACCCGGGCCGATCGCCGCGGCGCTGAACGTCGAGAGCGCCGTTGGCGTGGGGGCGTCGAGGCGCAGCATCACCTCGGGCGGCAAGGCGCCGAGGCGCGGGATCGCGTCCTGGGGGATGAACAGGCTCACCACGCCGCAGCCCGAGCGGATCGCCGCCGCGCAGACCAAGACCGCCGCCCCCGCCCGCTCGACGCCGCCGGCGACGACGGCGAGGTGCCCGTGGCTCATCTTGTGGGAGGCCAAGGCCCGAGATGGCAGAAGCCGCGCGACCTCAGCGCCGTTGAGCCGCGTGAGGGGCCAGACCGGCGCCTCTCGCCCGATCGCCGTGAGGCCGATGTCGGCGACGATCACCTCCCCGGCGTGATCCGCGCCGGGCTCCAAGACGAGGCCGAGCTTCTCCCAGCCGAAGGTGACGGTGATCGCCGCTTGGACGGCGACGCCGAGCACCCGGCCCGTGTCGCCGCAGAGGCCGGAGGGCAGATCGACGGCGAGGACTGGGCAGCCCGCGGTGTTCATGGCCTCGACCCGAGCCCGCGCGGCGCCCTCCAGGGGGCGATCGACCCCGCTGCCGAGCAAGGCGTCGATGATCAGCCCCGGCGGGCTGGACCACGGCGCGGACTCCGCCTCGACGACGGGCACACCGACGGCTTCAGCGGCGAGGCGCATCACCCCACCGTCGGGGCTGTGCGCGCCGCCGAGACCCCACACCGAGACCGGCACGCCCAACAGGCGTAGGGTGCGGGCGATGACGTAGCCGTCGCCGCCGTTGTTGCCGCGCCCACACACCACCCAGACGCCGGCGTTGAGCCGGTCACCAAAGCGGCCCCGGGCCACGTCCACCACCGCCCGGCCCGCCGTCTCCATCAGCGCCAGCGACGGCACGCCGAGGGTCTGGATGGTGTAGGCGTCTAGCGCCCGCACCTGGCTCGCCGTGGCGATGGGCGCGCGCACGCCTCAGCCCTGGATGATGCGGATGAGGTCACGCACCGCGGCGTCGAGGCCGACAAACACCGCCCGGCTCACGATGCTGTGGCCGATGTTGTACTCGACGATGTCGGGGACGGCCTTCACCAGCGCGGCGAGGTTCAGGTGGGTGAGGCCGTGCCCAGCGGCCACCTCGACCCCGAGCCCCTTGGCCTGGGCGCAGGCGAACGCGAGGCGCTCCAGGTCGTCGACGTGGCCCTCGGCGTAGCGGGCGGTGTTCAGCTCGATCATGTCGACGCCGAGGCCGCCGATGAACGAGGGGTCGACCACGGCGGCGACCTGGGCGGGGTCGGGATCGATGAACAAGGAGACCCGCACCCCCGCCGCGCTCAGCCGCCGCGCCGCGGCCCGCACGGCGTCGGCGTTGGTGAGCAGGTTGAGCCCGCCCTCGGTGGTGACCTCGTCCGGGCGCTCGGGCACCAAGGTGACCCGATGGGGCCGAAGCTGCTCCATCAGGCCGATCATCTCCTCGGTGGCGGCGTGCTCGACGTTGAGCTGGGTGGTGACCACCTCACGGAGCAGGCGGATGTCGCGCTCGTTGACGTGGCGGCGATCCCCCCGGATGTGGCAGGTGATCTGCGCCGCGCCGGCCTGCTCGGCGAGCATCGCGGCGAGGACCGGGTCGGGGTAGGCCGAGCGCCGCGCCTGACGGAGCGTTGCGACGTGGTCGATGTTGACGCCGAGACGACGGATGCCCATACGCGCTCCACGAGGTTGCCCCGGGGCGGCGCTTCGCCCCACGGTCGGCCCCCATAACCTGACCAGCCCCGAGGATCCCGGGCAGAACTTGACCGGGCCTCAGCTTGACAAGGCGGCCTGGACGGATTGTGCGAGTCGTTGGGCCCAAGCCTGGGCCAAGTCCAGCGCCGGGGCCTCGACCATCACCCGCAGCTTGGGCTCGGTGCCCGAGTAGCGCAGCAACACCCGGCTCACCCCCGCCGCCCGGGCCTCGGCCTCGATGGCCGCCAGCGCAGGAAGCTCGTTCAACGGCGGCTTTCGGGAGACGGGCACGGCGAGGAGCGCCTGGGGATCGGGCTGGAACCCGCGCAGCCGCTCCTTGAGGTTCACGCCGTCCGCCAGGGCGAAGAGCGCGGTGAGCAGGCCATCGCCGGTGGGGAAGCCCTCGGCGAGCAGCACATGGCCCGAGGGCTCCCCGCCGACACGCCAGCCGCGACGGCTGAGCTCCTCGGCGACGTAGCGGTCGCCCACGGCCGCGCGGGCGAAGCCGAGGCCCCGGCCCAACAGCGCGCGCTCTAGGGCCGCGTTGCTCATCACCGTGCCGACCACCCCCGGCGCCCGGGCCAACAGCAGGAGCAAGGCGTCGCCGTCCACGAGCGCCCCGTCGGCGTCGATGAGCTGGCAGCGGTCGCCGTCACCGTCCAGGGCGATGCCCAAGGCGGCGCCCGACTCCCTCACGACCTGGGCCAAGGCCTCGGGGTGTACGGCGCCGACGCCGAGGTTGATGTTCCGGCCGTCGGGCGCGTCGCCGATCACCGTCAGCTCCACCCCCAACGCGCGGAGGATCGACGGCGCCGTGCGGGCGGCGGCGCCGTTCGCGGCGTCTAAGGCGATCTTGACGCCTTTGAGCCGCCAAGGCGCCGGGGCGCGCTCGATGACGAGGCGCTCATACGCGCGCTCCCCGTCGCAGGGTACGCGGTGAAGCGTCGGCGGGGTGGTCTGACGCGGCGCGGCCAGCTCGCGCGCCAGGTCGGCCTCTTCAGCGTCGCTGAGCTTGACCCCGCCCGCGCCGAGCACCTTGAGGCCGTTGTCGAACCAGGGGTTGTGCGAGGCGGTGATCACCACGGCGGCCGCGCCCCAGCCCTCGGCGAGCAGGGCCGAGGCCGCCGGCGTGGGCAGCACGCCGAGGTCGAGCACCTCCCCGCCCGCGCCACGGGCCACGGCCTTCGCCAAGGCCGGGCCGCTCTCTCTCGTGTCTCGGGCGAGCAGCAGGGGCGCGTCGCCGACACGCTCCCGCAGGGCGCGACCCAGGGCGGTCGCGGTGTTGAGGTCCATCGGAGGCTCAGGGAAACGCCCACGAATGCCGTCGGTTCCAAACAGCGCCATGCTCACCTCATCCGGGGGGATCGCCGCCCAACACCCGCAGCTTCGCCGGGGACAACTTCTTCACGGTCACCTCATCCGCCGCTGGGTGCAGCACCTCCAGGCGGGCGCCAGACTCCGCGCCTAAGCTCAACATCAGGCTGTCGCCCTCTACGTCGTCGGGGACATGCACGAGCACGGTCACCTCGTCCTCACCGATGGCGTTGAGGGCGTGCTTCGGGCCGGTGAGGGTGATCTCGACGCTCTCTAGCTCTGATCGCCAGCCTCGGTTGCGCACGATCACCGGCACGTCGGTGAAGGTGCGGAAGCTGGTCACCGGCTCGATCTCGATGGTGGCGGTGACCGGCTGGCTGCGGCTCAAGCTCAAGGTGCGTGGGCTCAGGCGGAGCACCACGGGCACCCGGGTCGTCGCCCGGAGATCGCTCACGCTGAGCTCCTCGGTGACGACGGCCTCGATGTTCTCGACGATGGAGCGCGGGCCCTGGACCTCGACCTCGGCGGGCTCGACGGTGATCTGGCGCACACGGAAGCCCTCGGGGGGCTCGCCGCGCTGCTCCACACGCACGCTCACGGTGCGGGTGTGTTTGGCCTCGACCTCGACCTGCAGCGAGTTCGGCGCGAGGCCGAGCACGTTCACCGATGGCGGTAACCCCTCAATCTCGCTCGGCAAAAAGTCGATGGTGTGAACCCCCAACGGGTACTCGCTCAGATCGACGTGCAGCTTGGGCTGGACCCGACGCAGCTCGCGCACCAAGGCCTGCGGCCCGGAGATGTTCGCCCGCAGCCGCTGGTTGGGCTCCTGGGTGAGCGCCTTGTCGTCGGGGATCTTGTAGTCGACGCCGATCCAGGCGGTCTCCTCGACGACGAGCTCCCCTTGCACCCAGGCCCAGAGGCCCACCGCCAGCAGGCACGAGACGAGCTTCGTGGCGAGGTTCTCGACGAGCAGGCCGCGCAGGCCGCGCAGGGCTCTGGCCCACCAGGAGGCGCCTTCGAGACGACGGACCATGGCTCAGCGCCCCCCGGCCGCGAAGCCGACGCGGGCCGCGCTTGAGGTCGGCGCGAAGATCTCTTGAAGCCGCTGGCGCAGCTCGTTCGTGTCGGCGACCGGGGTGAGCGCCCCGGCCATCACCAACGACACCGCGCCGCGCTCTTCAGAGACCACGAGCACCACGGCGTCGGTCTCTTCGCTGAGGCCCAGCGCGGCGCGGTGGCGGGTGCCGAAGTACCGCGCGATGTCTTTGCTCAAGGTGAGCGGCAAGAAGACCTTCGCCGCCAACAAGCGCCCTTTTCGGATGAGCACCGCGCCGTCATGCAGGGGTGAGGTCGGGTGAAAGATGGAGGCGATGAGCTCTTGGCTGACCTCGGCGTCGATGGTGTGGCCGGACTCCGCGACGTCGCTCAAGCTCGCGCCGCGCTCGATGACGATGAGCGCGCCGATGCGCCGGGAGGCCAAGGCGAAGGCGGCCTGCACGATCTCTTCGTGGGCGAAGCTGTCGGGATCTGAAGAGAAGCCCGAGAACAGGCGGCCGCCTGTCGAGGCCAAGCCGCGCCGGATGTCCTCTTGGAAGAGGATGAGCACGGCGAGCACGATGTAGACGAAGAACTTGTCGAGCGCCCAGCGCAGGGTGAGCAGCTCAAAGCGCAGGCTGAGCAGGTACAGGCCGCCCAGCGCGACGAGGCCGACGAGGCTCTGGAACGCGCGGGTCCCGCGCACCAACAGCAGCGCCTGGTAGAGCAAGAACCACATCAGCGCCACGTCCAGCGCGTCGCGGGGCTCCCAGTTGGCGAGCAAGAGCCGGGCGGCCTCTAAGCTCACGCGGCCCCCACGGCGGCGGGGCGCGCCGCCAAGAACACCGCCAAGGCGTCTCGGGTGGCGGCGACGTCGTGCACACGCAGGGCGCTCGCCCCGCCGACGACCGCCGCCAACGCCGCCCCGACGCTGCCATACACCCGCTCCATCGGCGCGTTTCGTCCGGTCAGCTCCCCGATGAACCGCTTGCGGGACGCCCCGACGTACAGCGGGCAGCCGAGGTCCAGAAGCTCGGGCAGACGCCGCAGGAGCGTGAGGTTGCCCTCGGCGTCTTTGCCGAAGCCTAGGCCCGGGTCGAGCCAGATCTCCTTCACCCCCGCGTCCAGCGCCCGGCGCAGGCCGAGCTCAAGCCCGGCGCGGACCTCGCCGACGACGTCGTCGTAGCGGGTGTGGCGCTGCATGGTCTGGGGGTCGCCGCGCATGTGCATCACGACCACCCCGGCGCCAAACTCGGCGGCGACCTCGGCCATGCCCTCGGCCCGCAGCCCGCCGACGTCGTTCAGCAGCCGGGCCCCAGCGGCCAAGGCCGCCCGGGCCACCCCAGGCTTCTGGGTGTCGATCGAGACCGGCGCGCCCGCCGCGACGAGGCCCTCGATGACCGGGAGCACCCGGCGAAGCTCCTCGTCCTCCGGCACAGGCGCGGCGCCGGGCCGGGTGGACTCGCCGCCGACGTCTACCCAGGTCGCGCCTTCAGCCC
>JBEAVX010000429.1:0-2879 GCA_041160755.1 Pseudomonadota bacterium | reverse complement strand
CCCCCTCACCGGCAAGGTGGCCTGGGTCGCCCGGCGCCTCGGGTGGCCCCGGCGACCCCGGCCACCTTGCCGGGGAGGGGGAGGGAGGTCTGCGGGTGTGGCTCGTTCGTCATCGTTCGCTCCAGGTTGGGGGAGGGTTCTCTCACGCGCCTTCAAGTTCACCGGTCAATCATGACAAGCTGTGTCATATTGCAAGGAGCGGAGAAAATAATCATGCGCGCCGATCGCCTGCTGCGGCTCACCCAGATCCTCGCCGACGGGCGCCGGCGCACGGCGGCCGCGTTGGCCGCGCGGCTGGAGGTCAGCGAGCGCACGATCCTGCGGGACGTTGAGGCCCTGCAGGACGTCGGCGTGCCGATCACCGCGAGCCCAGGCCCCGAGGGGGGCATCGCCTTGCCCCAGGGCTGGGGGCGGCTGATCACCGGGCTCAGCGCCGGGGAGGTGCGCGCGCTGGCGGCCTTGGCCACCTCGACGACCTTGGGCGAGCTGGGTGAGCCCCTCGACTCCGCCTTGGCCAAAGTGCTCACGGCGCTGCCGACGGCCCAACGACGGCTGGCGGACGAGGCCCGGAGCCGGCTGTTGATCGACCCGGATCCGTGGTGGCCTGCCGCGTCCTCCGAGGTCCTCGACACCCTCCAAGAGGCCCTGTGGGCCGATCGTCAGCTCCGCCTCACCTATGAGGACCGCCAGGGTCGGCGCAGCGAGCGGGACGTGTCGCCGCTGGGGCTCGTGCTCAAGGGCGGTCGGTGGCACCTGCTCGCGGAGACCGCCGCCGGGCGCCGGGTGTTTCGTGGGGACCGGGTGCGCGGGGCGGCGCTCCTGGAGGCGAGGGCCGCGCGCCCCGACGGCTGTGAGCTTCGGGAGGCCTGGCGCGCGGCCACGGAGGAGTTTGTCACATCACGTCCACGATTTGATGTGACGATGCGACTGACCGCCGCCGGTCGTCACGCCTTGGCGGCGACACGACCGGCGGCGGAGCGTGAGGAGATCCTCCACGGCGACGACCCGCTCACCTTGGACCTGCAGCTCGAAGAGATCGCCTGGGCCACGCTCACCCCCCTCATCGAGCACCTCGACGTGCTCGCCCCAGCGTCCCTGCGGGCGCGGCTCACCCGCGCGGCCCAGCGCTGGAGCTCAGGCGGCGAGCCCGGCGGCGTAGAGGCTGTCGCCCCGGCGGGCGATGTCCCAGTCCAGGCGCAGCCATGAGCCGTCGGGCAGGGGCAGGCGGCTCTGCGCGCGGGTCTTGCGGGTTGGGTCGTCGTAGGCGTCCCGGAGCGCGCGCAAGAGGCTCGGGCGGTCGTCGGGGTGGGCCATCTCGACGAGGTTCATCTCTTGCAGCCGCTCGGCGGGCACGCCCAGGCGACGCTCCCAGGCGGCGTTGATCACCCGCAGGCCGCCATGATCATCCAAGGCGCAGAGCAGGTGATCGCTCAGCTCGGCGAGGCGGGCCCCGGTGAGCGCCAAGGCGAGGGCGCGGGTCAGCTCCATGGCGCGACGCCGCTGCTCCAGGAGGTCCACGACCTGCGCGGCGAGCAGGGTGAGCAGCTCACGCTGGGCGTCGGTGAGCTGGCGCGGCGTCGGGGCGATGGCGCAGAGGGTGCCGAGGATGTGCCCGTCGGGGGTGCGCAGCGGAGAGCCCGCGTAGAACCGTATCTTCGGCGCGTTCAGCACGAGCGGGTTGTCGGCGAAGCGGATGTCTCGCGGCGCGTCGTGAACCTCCAGCGGCTGTCGAGACGCGACGACGTGGCCGCAGAAGGACCAGACGCGGGGCGTCTCGCTCACGTTGAGGCCGTACCGAGACAAGAACCACTGGCGGTCGTTGTCGAGCAGGCTCACGAGCGCGATGGGCACGTCGAGGGCCAGGGCGACCATTCGTGTGATGTTGTCGAACAGCGCGTCGGGCTGGCCATCGAGCACGCCATATCGTTCTAGGGCCGCCTGACGTGCTGGCTCGTCGGGCGGCAGCTCCGCTGGGATCATCGAGGCCTCCAGCCCTCAGAGTGCATCACGTCGCGGCGAAGTGGAATGACCACGCGCTTACATCTGAAGGGGAACGGCGGGGTTCAGGGGGCAGAAGAGAAGGCCGGATCCGGTGTCGCGGCGTCACTTAACGCAGAGGTCGCCCCGGCGCTGCCGTTGGAGAAGCCGTTGCAGGTCGCGCAGTCCAAGCGCACACGACCGCTGCCGCCGTTGCCGCCGACGCGGATGTTCGACGAGTTGCCGAGGCCCCCTTGGGCGTCCACAGCGCTCGACGCCAAGGAGAGGGTGTCCGCGGCGAGCCAGACCGTCCCGCCCGCGCCGCCGCCCGCGCCATAGGTCCAGCTTCCTTGGGCGCAGTGGTTGGACGAGCCGCCCGAGGCCGTGAACGCCGCGCCGCCCGAGGCGGTGATGCTGCCCGCGGTGACGTAGAGGATGCCCGCGCCGTCGCCGCCGGGCCCGTATCCGCTGCCGGTGCAGTTGTTGATGCCTTGCCAGACGCCGCCGCCGCCGGAGCCGAAGAACAGCGTCGTGAGCGTGGCGTCGCCATAGGTCGCGCCTTTGTAGGGTGGGGTCGCGCTGCCGCCGTCCCAGGACGCGCCCGCAGTGGCGCCGCCGCCATATTCGCCGCCGCCGCCGGTGATGTGCGCGCCGCCGCCGCCGTAGTTGTTGATCCAGTGGCCGTAGGACTCGTTGTAGGCCGCGCAGGCGCCGTTCCCGTCGCCTTCGCCTTCGCCGGCGAAGCTCTCGCCTTGGTAGCTGTCGCAGTTGTACGAGGTGCCGGTCGCGCCGCCGAGGTACCCGAGCGCTGAGGTGGTGACGCTGCCGCCGCTGGCGACGGTGAGGGCGCCGCTCGCGCGGAAGGCGAGCACGCCGCCGGTCTGGCCGTCCCAGGCCGCGAC
>JBEAVX010000418.1:0-12383 GCA_041160755.1 Pseudomonadota bacterium | reverse complement strand
GCGCGGCGCCGCGCGCGCCGCCGCCCAGTTGAAGGCTGAAGACCACGCCGTCCTCGCCCGGATCGTCGCCGACGCGACCACCCTCCTCGACGAGACGCTCGCCCCGGCCCAGCGGGTCGACGCGGCGAAGGATCTCGCCACCTTGGCCGATCGCCGGGGCCTGCCGTTCTTGATCTTCGCCGTGCGCCGGGCCGGGGACGCCGAGGTGCGGGCCCAGGCCATGCGCGCCGCGGGCACCTTCGATGACCCAGCCGTCCGCCAGCTCGCGTCCGAGGGCTTAGAGAACCCCAACCTGCCGCCCGTCCTGCGCATCGCGTCGATGGACGTGCTCCTGCTCACCCCCGATGAGGCCCTCGGCGAGCGGCTCTACGCCTTGGCGGGCGACCGTGAGGCCCCCGAGGCCGTGCGGGACGCCGCGCTGGCGGCCCTCAACAAACATTACCCCGTGCTCGTGCAGCTTCGGGGCGAGCCCGAGGCCCTGGGGCTCACGCTCGGCGCCGTGCCGGGCATCGTCGCCAACGGCGTCGCGGGGGGGGTGATGCTCTCGTCCATCGGCGTGCTGGGGCAGAGCGACGTCGGCGTGGTCATCGGGGCCATCGGCGGATCCTTGGTCGGCGTCGGCACCGGCACCACCTACGCCTTGACCCGGCCCTTGACCCCCGGGCAGAGCCTCGCCTACACCCTCGGCGTGGCCTCGGGGCTCAACGTCGGCGTGAGCACGGGCATCCTCATTGACGCCGGGGAAGAGGCCAGCGCGGCCCTACGCGCCGTCGGCGTCGGCGCGGGCGCGGTGATGGGCTATCGCCGCTTCAAGAAGGATCCAACGGTGAGCGACGTGATGGAGGGGGCCATCAGCGCCCACCTCGGTCAGCAGCTCGCGTTCGGGGCCCATGACCTCCTCTCGCCGGAGCCTGAGTTCCCGCGGGGCGACTTTGACGACGTCGAGTACCGCGCTTGGGAGGCTGAGGTTCAGGACTGGCAGCAGCGCCGTGTCGGCGTGGCGCTCGGCGGTCTGGTCGTGGGCGGCGCGGCGAGCGCCTTGGCCCAAGACGCCTGGGATCTCAGCGTCGAGGACGCGCTCTTCGGCGGCGTGGCCGGGGCGGAGGGCGCGTGGATCGGCGGCTGGATGCCCGTGGCGGTAGACGGCGACGCCCGGGAGGGCGCCGTGCGGGTCGGCTGGGTGGCGGGCACGGCGGCGGGCCTCGCGCTGACCGAGCTTCGCCCGGCGAGCGCCCAGCAGAGCTTCTTCACGGCCTACGGCGCGGCGGCGGGCAACGCGCTCGGCGCGGGCCTGCCGATGTTGGCGGGGGTGCAGAAGGACCGCGTCGTCGCCCGGGTGATGCTGCCCGTCGGCGTCGTGGGCACGGCGGCGGGGTACCTCGCGGCGGACAAGCTCAGCGTGGAGGGCGGCGACGCCGCGCTGTTGTACATCGGCGTCCCGATCCTGCTCGCGCACAACGCCGCCTTGGCGAGCGGGCTCGGCCAGCTCACCGACATGACCGGCGATCAAGGCTTGGGCCTGTTCTTGACGGGCTCCGGCGTCGGCGCGGCGGGCTTGGTGGCGCTTGGCGCGAAGGCCGACCCCACGCCGTCCCAGGTCGCGCTCGTGGCCAGCGCCGGGGCCTGGGGCGCGTGGTACGGCGTGCTCACGCCGATCGCCTTTGGGGTGGACACCCCGAACGGCGCCTTGATGCTCAGCGGCGTCGGCCTCGCCGATGGCCTCATGGTCGCCACCGCCCTCGCCCAGCTCCCGGCGGTGGGCCTCAAGCCCCGCAGCACCCTCGCGCCCCAGCTCTTCGCCGTCGGCGGCGCGACCTTGGGGGCCTTGGGTGTGGCCTTGGCGACGGACAGCGGCCAGGCCATCGCGGGCGGGGCCTTGGTCGGGGCGAGCCTCGGGTTCGGCGGCGGCACGCTCTTTCAGGTCGCCCGGGATCACGACAGCACGAAGGATCGGCAGGCCCTCGCGCTCTTGCCGCGCCCCGATCTTCAGCGCCTTCCTGGGCATTGGTCGCCGTCGATGGCGCCGACGGTGATGGAGGACGGGGCCCCCGGCGTCGCCTTGGGGCTGACGATCACCGGGCTGTGAGCCCCCCGCCGAGCGGGCCGGGTTACGGTGGCGCCATGACACCCCCTCCTGAGCCGCCGTCCGGCCCCCCGGCGTCGGAGCTGATCGTCCTCGACTGGCGTCTCGCCGTGCGCACCTTCATCGGCGCGGCGCTGGTGCTCGCGGCCGCTGGCGTCGCGGGCCTGGCCCTGCGGGGCCCGCTCATCAGCGCCGGGGCCTGGTTCTTCGGGCGTTTCGGCGTCTGGGGCATGTTCTTCGGCACCGTGCTCATCGACGTGAGCATCATCCCGCTCACGAACGAGCCCCTGATGCTGCTCGCGCTGAGCGCTGATCAGTCGCCGTGGACGGTGTTCTGGGTGACGTCTGTGGCGAGCTGGTGCGCTGGGGGCTTGGGCTGGAGCATCGGGCGCACGATCGACCGCTACACCCCCTTCGGGCGGCGGCTCTGCGGGCGGTATCCGGCGATGACCGACCTTCTGCGGCGCCATGGCGCCGTGGCCGTGGCCTTGGGGGCGACCACCCCGCTGCCGTTCTCGGCGTCCACCTGGCTCGCCGGGCTCCTCGGCGTGCCGCTGCGTGGGGTGATGCTCGCGAGCCTGTTCCGATTTCCCAAGACGGCCTTCTACCTGTGGCTGTTGATGCAGGGCTGGGCCTTGGGGGCCTGAGCATTGGCGGGCATGGCCCTTCACCAGTTAGGGGGTCGGGTCTGCCCAACCCAAGGAGTCACGATGCGCCTCAACCGCTTGGCCGCTCTGGCCACGTTCTGCGTCAGCGCGGGCTGCACCGAGTACAGCGTCAAGGGCTTCGAGGATGAGGTGGGCGGCATCGACTCTGAAGACGTCGGCGAAGACAGCGGCGGCGAGGGTGGGGGAGACGACAGCGACGTCGATGGTGAGGTGATCTACGAGGGCTCGGTCACGGGCCGAATCTGCGATCCTTCAGGGGGCCTCTGGATCGTCGGCGCCACGGTGACGCTCTCGGCCGATCTCGACGGCGACGGCACCACCGACGTCGAGATCACGACGACCACCGACGCCGACGGCTACTACACCCTGACCGGCGTGCCCGACGGCACCTGGCTCGTGCGGGTCGAGAAGGGCAGCTTCTCCGTAGAGTTTGAGGTCACCGTCGCCGGGGGCAACACCGAGACGGCCGAGGAGGAGTGCCTCACCGCCGACGACGTCAAGATCGCCGTGGTCTCCGGCATGTACGACTCCATCGAGGTCGTGCTCGACAAGCTCGGCATGAAGTACGACCTCATCCGGGGCGAGTCGGGCAACCAGCACACGACCTTCCTCAAAGACAGCGCGCGGATGGCCGAGTACGACATCATCTTCCTGAACTGCGGCATCGCCGAGACCTGGATCGGCGACAAGGCCACCATCGCCGCGAACATCGCCAGCTACACGAAGAACGGCGGCTCGGTCTACACCTCGGACTGGGCTTACTACTTCTTCGAGTCCGCGTACCCCAACGCCTTGGATTTTCAGGGAGAAGACAAGTCCTACGGCTCGGCCTACCTCGGCATGGCGAGCCAGATCAAGGCCAAGGTGCTCGACGCCGACATGCAGGCCGTGATCGGCGCGTCCACCGCCGACCTCAACTACGACCTCGACGCCTGGGCGGTCGTCACGAGCGCCTCGGCCTCGGCGGCGGTGCTCATCGAAGGCGACGCCCGCATCTGGGGCAGCACGGTGAAGGGCTCACCCTTGGCCGCAGAGATTCGCCCCGGTGGCCGCATGATCTACACCAGCTTTCACAACGAGCAGCAGGCGACGGTGCACATGGATCTCCTCCTGATGGAGATCATCCTCTCGTTGTAGAGAACGAGGCCCAGCGTGGGCCTGGAGATTGGATGTCTGAGAAACGAACGCGGCGCGCCGCTGAGGTCTTCCACAGCGAGCTCGCCCGCCTGATCCGCGAGGAGGTCAAAGACCCTCGCCTGACCCGCTTGTCCATCACCCACGTCAAGGTCGCCGAGGGCATCCGCCACGCGACGGTCTTCGTGACCCCTCTGGGCGGGGAAGGCGACGGCAAACGAATCCTCAAGGGCCTCGTGAGCGCGAGCCCGCTCTTGCGGCGCCGCCTCGTCCAGCTCTTGCACCTCAAGTCTGCGCCCGCGCTCAGCTTTGTCCTTGATGAGGGCATCTCGGACGCCGTGCGCATCACCAGCCTGCTCAACCAGATTCACGGCGACGTCCCCCCTGGGC
The DNA here is from genome assembly GCA_041160755.1 of Pseudomonadota bacterium. GTDB lineage: Bacteria > Myxococcota_A > UBA796 > UBA796 > CAJQPC01 > JADKFE01. The sequence goes on along the minus strand of JBEAVX010000418.1, from coordinate 8,108 downwards.
GAGACGACGCCGCGCCCGCCACGGCGCACGAGGGGCACGAAGAATGATCTCTGGCTTCATGGTGGTCGACAAGCCCCCGGCGGTCACCTCCCACGACATCGTCGCGATGGTGCGCGCCGTCACCGGCGTGGAGAAGGTCGGCCACACCGGCACTCTGGACCCTTTCGCCACGGGCGTCTTGCCCCTCGCGCTCGGCGCGGCGACCCGCTTCATCCGGTTCTTGGACGAGAACCTCAAGGTCTACGACGCCACGGTGAAGCTCGGCGTGTCCACGACGACGGGCGACCCTGAAGGCAGCGTGCTCCGCGAGGCGCCGGTCCCGAGCCTCGACGGCGTAGAGGCCTTGCTCAAGACCTTCATCGGCGAGCGGATGCAGACCCCACCGGCCTACTCCGCGGTGAAGGTCGAGGGCGTGCCGCTCTACAAGTACGCCCGCCGTGGAGAGGTCAAGGAGGTCGCCGCCCGGCCGATCCGCATCTTCGACATGCGCCTCATTCAGACGGGGCCCGACTGGCTCCGCGTCGAGATTCATTGCACCCGGGGCACCTACGCCCGGGTGCTCGCCGACGACATCGCCGTGGCCTTGGGCAGCGCCGGGCACCTCTCGGCCCTGCGGCGCCTGCAGTCGGGCCTGTTCACCTTAGAGAACGCGGTCACCTTGCCCGCCTTGTCCGAGGCCGTGGCGGGCACTGAAGACTGGATGCGGGCCCTGCGCGGCGGCAAACACCAGCGCAAAGAGGACCGCGTGCAGTGGCGCCCCCGCGTCGAGGTGGCCCAGGCCCTCGCGCCGCGTGTGGTGTCCTTAGAGACCGCGCTCAAGCACATCCCGGCGGTCGAGGTGGGCATCTCCGCGGGTGAGGTTCAGCGTCTGGGCGAGCGCCTGCCGCCGCGTCTGGACACCCTCGCCGACAACGAGCGCCGCCTGGTGATGGCCGGCGGTGTGCTCGTCGGCGTCGCCGAGCGCCTCGCTGGGGTCACGAAGCTCGTGCGGGTGAGCGGCTGACGCGCCGCGCCGTCGAATTGACTACGCTCCCGCGCCGCGCTAAGTGGGCGCTCCTCTCAGGGTCATCATCGCTCTTCGGATCCTGTGGCTGGGCGGTACGAGGTCTTGACCCTGTACCTCGGCGCCAGACCACCCGCTGCGGGACACCGACTCACAGCCCCGCACGGGGCCCATAGGAACTGTCATGGCGCTTCACAAAGACAAGACCGCCGAGATCATCGCCGCCCACGCCCGGTCTGAGGGCGACACCGGCTCCCCCGAGGTTCAGGTCGCGCTCCTCACCGCGCGCATCGAGCACCTGACCACGGAGCACTTCAACACCCACCGCAAGGACTTCCACTCCAAGCGTGGCCTGCTCAAGCTCGTCGGCCAGCGTCGCCGCCTGCTTCGTTACCTCAAAGAGAACGACGCCGGGCGCTACCAAGCGCTCATCGCGAAGCTCGGTCTCCGCCGCTGAGGTCGAGAGGGCCGGGGGGTACTCCTCCGGCCCTCTTCGCGTTTTTGGGCTCATCCCACGCCGGTGCGTTGGGTTTCGTCGCCCTCCGTCGCCCGAGCGCCCGCCGCTCGGACGACGAAGGCCAACGGGATCCGCCACCCCGGCCACCACATCAAGACTTTACTACGCCAAAAAGCAAAAAAGCGTCAAAAGAGAGAACTCATGCACGGTGTCAATGAACACTCCGTCTCCGTCCAAGTCGGCGGCCAGACCATCACCTTCTCCACGGGCAAGTACGCCAAGCAGGCGTCCGGCGCCGTGGTCGCCAGCGTCGGCGACAGCTCGGTGCTCTGCACGGCGGTCTGCACCGCCAAGCCGGGCCCCTTCGACTTCTTGCCCCTCACCGTGGACTACCAAGACCGCGACGGCTCCCGGGGCGTCATCCCCGGCGGCTTCCTCAAGCGTGAGGGCCGCGGCAACGAGCGCACGACGCTCATCTCCCGCCTCATCGACCGGCCCATCCGCCCCCTCTTCCCCAAGAACTTCCGCTGCGACACCCAGGTCATCGCGACGGTCGTCAGCTACGACCCCAACCACGAGACCGACTGGCTGAGCCTCTGCGGCTCCTCCGCCGCGCTGCACGTCTCCGACGCCCCGATGGCCGAGGCCTGCGCCGGTGTTCGTGTCTGCCAGATCGACGGCCAGCTCGTCGTGAACCCCAACTTGGAGGGCCGTGGCAAGGCCACCTTGAACATCGTCGTCGCCGGCACCGCCGACGCGATCATCATGGTCGAGGGCGGCGCGCACGAGGTCTCTGAGGAGCTGATGCTCGACGCCTTGGACCTCGGCCACGAGGCGATCAAGACGATCATCGGCGGCATCAACCAGCTCCGCGAGCTGGCCGGTCGCCCCAAGCGGGTCGTGGAGCCCCCCGCGGGCATCCCCGAGCACATCACCGCCGCCGTGGCCGCGAAGAAGGAGGCCGTCGAGGCCGCCTTGGCCGTCACCGGCAAACACGCCCGCCGCGACGCCATCAAGGCCGTGAGCGAGTCGATCAAGGCCGAGCTGACCACCAGCCTCGCTGGCGCCGCTGACCTCGACGCCCAGCTCAAGCAGGCCGAGTCCGCCCTGGAGAAGCTCTCCACCAAGGTGATGCGCCAGCGCGTCATCAAGGAGAACGTGCGCATCGACGGCCGCGCCTCGGACAAGATCCGCGCCATCTGGAGCGAGGTCGGCGTGGCCGCCCGCGCGCACGGCTCGGCGGTGTTCACCCGTGGCGAGACCCAGGCCTTCGTGACCGTCGCCTTGGGCACCGAGCGCGACAACCAGCGCATCGACTGGCCCGGCGCCACGGAGTCCGTCCGCAACTGGATGTTGACCTACAACTTCCCGCCGTTCTGCACCGGCGAAGCCCAGGCCCTGCGCGCCCCCAAGCGCCGCGAGGTCGGCCACGGCGCCTTGGCGCACCGCGCCCTGGAGGCCGTGCTGCCCAAGTTTGAGGCCTTCCCCTACGTGTTGCGCTGCTCGTCCGACGTCCTGGAGTCCAACGGCTCCTCGTCGATGGCGACGGTCTGCGGCTCCACCTTGGCGCTCATGGACGCCGGCGTGCCGATCAAGACGCCCGTCGCGGGCATCGCCATGGGGCTCATCAAGGAGGGCGACGAGTTCGCCGTGCTCTCCGACATCCTCGGCGACGAGGACCACCTCGGCGACATGGACTTCAAGGTCACCGGCACCACGGCGGGCATCACGGCCTTCCAGATGGACTGCAAGGTGCGCGGCGTCCCCCGGGCGGTGATGAGCAAGGCGCTCAACCAGGCCAAGGACGGTCGTGTGCACATCCTCGGCGAGATGGCGAAGGCCATCGCGGCGCCCCGGCCGGAGCTCTCCGCCCACGCCCCGCGCATCACCACGATCCAGATCAAGACCGACAAGATCCGCGACATCATCGGGCCGGGCGGCAAGGTCATCCGTGGCATCCAGGACAAGACCGGGACCACGCTGAACATCGACGACTCCGGCAAGATCATGATCGCCGCGACGAGCCAAGAGGCCACGGCCAAGGCCATCGCGATGATCCGTGAGCTGACCCAAGAGGCCGAGATCGGCAAGCTCTACATGGGCGTGGTCAAGCGCATCGTAGACTTCGGCGCCTTCGTCGAGATCTTCCCCGGCACCGACGGCCTCATCCACATCAGCCACCTCGCCAAGGAGCGCGTTGAGCGCGTCACCGACGTGGTGAGCGAGGGGGATGAGGTGCTCGTCCGCGTCATCGACGTAGACAAGGCCGGCAAGATCCGCCTGTCCCGCAAAGAGGCCCTCGACGCCTCGATGGACTTCTGATCCGTCGCTGAGATCGGCGACGATTACAACACGCCGCGCGCCGGGGATGCTCTCCTCGGCGCGTGTCGCTTTTTGGGAGCCCACGATGTCTGCCTCTGCGCCCGTCCACCTCGACACGCTCACGCTGCCCGTGGTGCGTTTGCCCCACGCCGAGGGCTTAGAGCTGCCCAGCTACGCCACGAGCGGCGCCGCCGGCCTCGACCTACGCGCCGCCCTCGCGGAGCCCTTGGTCTTGGCCCCCGGCGCCCGGGCGCTCGTGCCGACGGGGCTCATCCTGCACATCCCCGAGGGCCACGAGGGGCAGATCCGCGCCCGCTCGGGCCTCGCCTACAAACACGGCGTCACGGTCCTGAACGGCCCAGGCACCATCGACGCCGACTATCGGGGTGAGGTCAAGGTGCTGCTCGTGAACCTCGGCCAGGAGCCGTTCACGGTCTCGCGTGGGGACCGCGTCGCCCAGCTCGTGCTCGCGCGCTTCGCCCGGGCGAGCCTCGTCGCCCTCGACCCGGCGGAGACAGAACAACAAAAAACCGCCCGAGGCGCGGGCGGCTTTGGCTCGACAGGGCTTGGCTGAGGCTCAGAGGTAGCCGTTCTCTTTGTACCAGCCGCAGTCGCCGTAACAGACGTTGCCGACGGTCCCTTGAACGCAGGTGAAGCCCGCGGGGCAGGGGTCTTCGTCGGCGGGGCGACACGAGGTGAGGCAGAAGTCTTGGTGGCAGTACATGACGTTGTCGGTGAACAGGTCGCAGTACCAGCCGGCCTCACAGTCGGCGTCGCGGCGGCAGGTGTCGCCGATGGTGGTGACCTCGCAGCTCATGCCCGCGGGGCAAGAGTTGCTGAACGAGCCGACGTCGCAGCTCTTGGAGCAGAGCGGGTCATCCGCCGCGAAGCAGTCGCCGGTCACGGTGTCGCAGAACTCGCCGACGGGGCAGTCAAGCTCGGTCGTGCGGCAGGCCGCCTCGGTGCAGGTGCGGGACTGGGTGTTGCAGGCCTCGCCCGCCAGGCAGTCGTCCGCGGTCAAGCAGCCGTCGGTGCAGCGGAAGGAGCGGGGATCACAGAACTGCTGGATCCCACACTGGGTCGAGTCCGTACACTCCGCCGCGCGGCAGGCCTGCTCGTAACAGACGAAGCCAGGCTCACACATCGTGTTGTCGAGGCACTCGGCGTTCGGCGTCTTGACGCAGCCCGCGAGGAGCAGGAGGGTGATGGCGCGGTTCACGGTGCGCTCCCGGTGTCTTCAGAGGTGGAGCCGGCGCAGAAGCCTTCAGGGTCGCCGTCGCCGAAGTCGTAACGAATGGCGATCTGGGAGGAGGGGCCGGGGAGCTGATCGCGGTCGAAGACGACGGCGGGGAGCGCCGGGCCGTCGTCTTGTTCGACGAGGGTGTACGTCCACGCGCCGTCTTCGCAGGGCATCGCCGTCTCGTTCACGCTGACCTCGATGGAGTTCGGGGCCGGCATGTCCGTGAGGTAGAACGTGTCCATGAGCCGGGACGCGTTCAGGGAGAGCTCGGTGATGATGTCGGCGAAGGAGTCGGCGCAGATGCTCCCCGAGACGCCGCTGGATTGTTCGGCGACGTCGAGGTAGCGGTCGCCACGGGAGCTGCCGGCCTGGGCGGCGGCGGTGCACTCCTTGACGTTCGTGACCACCAGCGCCGAGGCGTTGAACACCGCGCGGTCCCGGGAGTCTTTGATGTCGCGGAGCTGGTTGACGTAGTCGGCGGTGGGCAGGGGCGAGGCGTCCTCTTCATCGGAGACGAAGAGCACGCTCAAGCTCGCGGTGTCGCGGATGAACCCGGCGTTCGTCGTCGAGACCCGGGGCTCGGTGAGCGCGAGGTACGCGGCGTGCAGGCCCATCTCGTTGCCCGAGCCCGCCGTGCCGACGCTCACGATGTCGCCGAAGACCTCGGAGGCGTTCTCGGTCTCGGTGGTGATGATGTCGCCGAGGATGTTGCCCGCCGAGTCGGCCATCACGTCGGTGGTGATCACGCCGACGTGGTAGTCGACGTTGGCGTCGGTGAAGAAGCTGATGAACTCCTCAAAGTTCGTCGAGAGCTTCGACTGGTAAGGCCCCATAGAGCAGGAGTCGTCGACGACGAGGAGGATGTCTACCTCGGACGCGGGATCCTGGTAGAAGACGTCGCCCCCGTCGCGCACGATGACCGTGTAGTCTGAGCAACCAGCGGCGAAGGTGAAGGCCAGAGCGATCGGCAGACGCATGGAGGCTCTCCGGTGAACACACGAGGATCAGCAGAATGCCCCAGGCGAATCAAGGCGTCAAGCGCGGGTCGTGTTGATGTCGCGCTGGGCTGATCCGCGTCTTCGGCGGGTGGAGCGACTGCTCACCCGCGCTATCGGCGCGCTGGGGAGGATCCTAGGGCGCCCCGATGAGCCTACGCTCAACCGGCTCACAGGCCGCGACAAGGGCGGGGAGGGGATGGCGGCGCCGACGGTCTACACGGCCCTGGCCGCCGGGCGCCGCGCCTTGGCCGATGGGCGGCTCGGCGAGGCGCTCTACCAGTTTGATCTCGCGACCCGCTTGGATCCTGAGGAGCCCTGGGCGTGGCATGGTCGCGGGGACGCGCTGCAGCTCGGCGGAGGCTTCGCGGACGCGCTTCTGGCCTACGAGCGCGCCCTCTCCTTACGCCCGGAGCTCGCCTTGTCCCACAACGGCCGGGGGAACGCGCTCATGGGGCTCGGTCGGCGTGAGGAGGCCGTCGCCGCGTGGCGTGAGGCCCTGCGCCTCGATCCCCAGGCGCGCTGGCCTCAGGAGTCCCTCGCGCGGATTGGTGAGCCGACCCGTTGATTGGGGTGTGTCAGGCGGCGAGGGCGCGTTAAGGGGCCAAGCCGCCATCTTCAGGAGACCTCCGCGATGCTTGAGACCCTCGCCAAGGGATTTCGCAACGCCCGCAACAAGCTTCAGGGCCGCGCCACGCTCAGCGAAGAGAACATCTCGGACGCGCTGCGTGAGGTCCGGGTGTCGCTGCTCGAAGCCGACGTCGAGATCGGCGTCGTCAAGCAGTTCCTCAACACCGTCAAAGAGCGCTCGCTCGGCGAGGTGGTGTCGCTCAAGTCGAAGGCCGGGCCGATGGGCGTCACGCTCACCCCCGGCGATCACTTCGTCAAGATCTGCCACGACGAGCTCACCGCGCTCATGGGGCCGGTGAACGAGGGCCTCAACCTCACCGGCAAGCCCGCCATCGTGATGATGGTCGGCCTCCAGGGCTCGGGCAAGACGACGACGGCGGGCAAGCTCGCCCGCAAGCTCCAGAAAGAGGGCAAGAAGCCGCTTCTGGTCGCCGCCGACATCTACCGCCCCGCCGCCATCGACCAGCTCATGACCTTGGGCCGCAAGCTCGGCATCCCGGTGTTCTCGATCAAAGGCATGAAGCCCGTCGAGCTGTGCACCCTGGCGGTCACCCAGGCCAAGAACGTCGGCCGCGACGTGGTCATCTTCGACACCGCCGGGCGCCTCGCCATCGACAACGAGCTCATGGACGAGCTCGTGCAGATCAAGGCGAACACCAACCCTGGCAACATCCTCTTCGTCTGCGACGCGATGATCGGCCAAGACGCCGTGCGCACCGCCGCCGAGTTCGACCGCAAGCTCGACTTCACCGGCTTCGTGCTCACCAAGATGGACGGTGACGCCCGCGGCGGCGCGGCCTTGTCGATCAAGTCCGTCACCGGCAAACCCGTGAAGTTTGTCGGCATGGGCGAGGCGCTGGACAAGCTCGAAGACTTCCGCCCTGAAGGTGTCGCGGGCCGCATCTTGGGCTTCGGCGACGTCGTCAGCCTCGTCAAAGACTTCGAGCAGCACATCGATCAGGCCACCGCCGAGCGCGACGCCGAGAAGATGCTGCGCGGCGAGTTCTCGTTTGAGGACTTCCTCAAGCAGGTCGAGATGGTGCAGAAGATGGGGTCCCTCAAGGATCTCTTCGAGAAGCTGCCGTTCTTCTCCGACTTCAAGGACCAGATCCCCGCTGAAGCGCTTGACGACCGTGAGCTCGACAAGATCAAGGCGATGATCCACTCGATGACGGCGGAGGAGCGCAAGAACCCCGACGTGCTCACCGACTCCCGCTTCCGCCGCATCGCCAAGGGCTCCGGCACCTCGGCGGACGAGGTCGAGGCCGTCTACCAGCGGTTTCTGCAGGCCCGGCAGATGATGGCGAGCCTCGGGCAGTCCTCAGGGATGCTCGGGCAGCTCAACGCCCTGCGCAACGGCGGCAAGATGCCCGGCGGCATGGGCCGCGGCGTCAACCCCTTCGCGGGCGGCCCGGCCTTCGGCGGGACCGGCGGCATGGGTGGAATGGGCGGCATGGGCGG
>JBEAVX010000417.1:0-6969 GCA_041160755.1 Pseudomonadota bacterium | reverse complement strand
GTGCTGTTCGCGCTGCCGCTGGCGGTGCTGGGGCTGTTGCGGGTGGCCGAGGAGGGCGGGCGCCGGGCCGTCGCGCTCGCCGGGGTGAGCGTGGCGCTCTTGGGGCTGAGCTACTGGTTCTATGGGCTGTTCTTGGCCTTGTTGGCGCCGGGGTTCTTGGTGTGGGGGCTCCTCCAGAGGCCCCGGCGGGACGTGGCGCGGGACTACGCCACGGCGGCGGCGATCTGCCTCGGGGTGCTGGCGCCGGTCTTGCTGGCCATCGCCTGGCCGGGGCTGACCGGGGGCTGGGCGCCGGGCGCGATCTTGTCGAGCGAGTGGGCCTCACCGGTGTTCCCGGATGCCCTGCAGCTTCAGGGCGAACAGGCCCGGCATGTGCGCGGGGCCTTGCCTTGGGTGACCTTGCCGGGGCTCGTCTGGAGCCTGTGGCGGGGGCAGCGCCGGGCGCTGTGGGCGTCGCTCACGGCGCTGTGTTTTGTGTTCGCCTTAGGCCCGGCGCAGGACCTGGGCGGGCAGCGGTGGCTCCTGCCGTACTACCCGCTGTGGCGCTTTGTCCCGGGGCTCGACCGCATGAACCACCCCGAGCGCTGGTTGGCCTTGGGCGGGCTGTTCTTGATCGTGCTCTCCGCCGACGCCGCCGCGCGCTCAAAGCCCTGGCTGGTGTGGCTTCTGCCCCTGGGGGTGCTCGCCCAGAACCACCACGAGGGCGTGACGCCCCTGCCGACCTGGGAGTTTCGGGCGCCGGAGCTGTGGCGGGCCGTGGCGGAGGGGCCGCCGGGCGGGGTCATCACCTTGCCCTTGGGGCAGGCGTCTCGGGCCTGCACCTTTCAGCATGTGCATGGCCGGGCGCTGTTGGGGGGCATGGTCGAGGGCCTGCCGCCGCTCTTGCCGCCGGAGCACGTCGGGTTTGTCGAGGGCAACGGCCTGCTCACCCAGCTCTTGAGCCTCAGCCGGGGCCAAGACGCGGCGATCGACGCGCGGCAGGGGGATCTGGACGCGCTCCGGGCCGCCGGGCTGTCGATGGTGGTGATCGACGGGCCGAGCGCGCAGCGGGCGCGGAGGTTGGCGGGGGTGGACCTCAAGGGACGGCTCACTGAGGCGTTCGGGCCGCCGGTCGTCGAGGGCGCGGACGGCGCGCTGTGGCACCTGCCGACGACGGGGGCGCCGGGTGTGGCCTCGACGGGGGGCGTGAAGCTCATCGAGCTTGGGCCCTCGGGGCCGCCGCCGAGCCAAGGAGCCTCGGGCCCCGCCCAGCAAGGGCCTCCCCAGCAGGGCTCACCGCAACAGGGCCCGCCCGGGCCGTCTCGCCTGGGCCCACCGCCGCCGAACCCCCCTGGAGCCTCCCCATGAGCCCCATCCTGCGCCGACTTCTCGCCCTCTGGGAGCGTCTGGGCGTGGCGCAGGGCGCGCTGTTTGGCCTCGCCTTGGCGGTCTTGATGCTCTGGCCGGGGATCTTGTACGGGCCGAACGCCTTGATCGGGCACCCCAACCTCGACGTGTGGAGCCACGCCTGGGGCATGGCCTGGTTCATCGAGCGCCTGGCGTCGTTTGAGCTGCCGTGGGAGGTGAAGGTCGCGGCGTTCCCCGAGCGGCGGGTGCTGTGGTACGTCGATCCGCTGGGGGCGCTCCTGACGGCGCCGCTCCAATTCTTGAGCGGCCCGGCCGTGGCCTGGAACCTGCTGCTCACCTTGGAGCTGACGCTCTGCGGCTGGGCGGCGTGGCTCTTTGGGCGGGCCTTGGGGGGCCGGGGCTGGCTCGCCGCCGCCGCGCTCACGACCACGCCGCTGTTGCAGACCGAGCTGTGGAACGGCGTCTCCGAGGCCTGCTGGCTCGCGCCGATCCCCTTGGCCGGGGCCTTGGCCGCCAAACGGTCGAGGTACACCGGGGTGGCCATCGGCCTCGCGTGGCTGGCGACGCCGTACCACGGCTTCGGCGCGACGGGCCTGGGCGGCGTGATCTTGCTCATGGGTGGGGTCGGGGGCGAGCGCCCGCCGTGGGCCACGCGGCTCAAGGAGCTGGCCTTGGCCTTGGCCATCGGCGCGGCCTTGGCCTTGCCCCAGGCGCTCTTGCTCAAGGCGAGCGTGAACACCGACGCGCCCTTCGTGAACCGCCCGCTGTGGGACGGCTTCAACGAGCCCTCGATGCGCACCAACGCCGTAGACCCCCGCGCGCTGTTCACGCCCGGGGACTTCTGGAGCCGGGAGACCATCGACACCCCGCTCAGCTCCCCCTGGAAACACACGCCGTACCTGGGCTTGGGGGTGCTGGCCTTGGCGCTGATCGGCTGGATCCGCGCGCCGAGGCTGTGGCCGCTGTTTTTTGTCGCGGTGAGCGCGGCGGTGGCCTGTCTGGGCTTCTTCCTGTGGTGGGACGGCGCCTGGGTGCGCGGCGAGAACGGCGAGCTGTTGAAGCTGCCGTTTGGCTTCTTCGCCGACTGGACCAAGCTCGGTCTTGTGCATCACCTGCGTTTTGTCGGCGTGGCCGTGGCCATCCTCGCCGCCGTGGCCGACCGGGGCCTGGGGCGCCTGGGGGTGCTCGCCGTGCCGTTCGTGATCTACGAGCAGCTCACCCTCGCGCCGAACTGTTGGCCCTTGCCCGTGAGCCCGGCCCAGCTCCCGGCGGTCTACAGCGCCTTGCCCGACGACGGCCGCGCGGTGATCGACCTGCCCGCAGACTCCGGCTACGGCAACCGCACCAACCGCTTCTTGTTCTATCAGGCGCTCCATGGCCGGCCCGTGCCCTGGACCAACAAGGTCGGCAGCATGGGCGCGGCCTCGATGAACCACGCCCTGCGCACCTGGGTGCTGCTCTCCAAAAAGGACCCGGTCTCGCCGGGCTCTCCGGGCGTGCCCCCCGCTGACGCCGACCTGGGCGCCGCCGTCGATGAACTCGCGAACCAAGGCTTCGGCTGGGTGGTGCTGCACCCGCGCCTGCTCGCCGAGATGGCCCAGTTAGAGACGCACAAGCAGAGCCTCGACGCGCTCCTCGGCCCGGGGGAGCTCGTGGAGGAGGTCTGGGTGTGGGAGATCCCGGCGCCGAGCACAACCCCCTGAAGGAGCCCTATGGCCCCCGATCCCGATGATGACCTCCCGATTCCTCAACAGACCTCGCCCCTGGTGCCCGCGGCCTTCATCGCCCTCTTCGTGAGCACGGGGATGTTGATCGTCGCCGCGTCGGAGAGGAGCTCGGCGTGGTTTGACGTGGGCAGCTTGTTGGCGGTGGGATCGCTCTTGTTGACCTTCATCGCGACGGTCGCGCGCTCCGATGGTGGCGTCGGGGGATTTTTTCTGGGGCTCCTGGTCGCGGGGATGCAGGCGGTGATGACCCTGCCGCTTCTGGCCTGGGCGGCCTTGATGAACTCAAGCCCCAGCCCCAAGGGGCGGCTCCTGCGCCTGCGGGGCCGCGCCCGGCTCGCCCGGCTGAGCTTCGGCGGCGGGTGGCGGCCTCGTCCCGCCGAGGCGCTGCGGCCCATTCTCCCGGACTCAGCCGTCGAGCGGGTCGTCGCCGCCGAGGTCTGGCACCTCGCCGCCCGGGCCGAGCACGCCTCGGTCCCGGCGTTCTCGAAGCTCTCGTTGCAGCTCGTCGCGCTGGGCGCGCCTTCAGCGCTGGTCGAGGGCGCCCACCGCGCGGCGCTCCACGAGATCGACCACGCCCGGCGCTGCTTCGCCTTGGCCCAGGCCTACGGCGGCTTGCCTTGGGATCCGGGCGCCTTGCCGGAGCTTCAAGACAGCCTCGCCGCGCCTCCGCGCCGCCCGGAGCTCGTCGGCCTCGCCCGGGGCTCCCTGCGCGACGGCTGCGTGGGGGAGGGCGTGGCGGCGATGATGGCCCAGGCCCTCGCTGACGGCGCGCTCGACCCGACCCTCACCGAGACGCTCTCGGGGATCGCTGTGGATGAGGCCGAGCACGCCGAGCTCTCGTGGGCGATCGTCGCCTGGTGCCTCCAGGTGGGCGGGGCGCCGGTCCACGACGCCCTCGTGGAGGAGGCCAGACACCTCGATGACCACCGCGCGGCGGCCCTGCCCGAGAAGACGCCGCTCACCGCCGAGCGCGCCCGGGCCTTGGGGCTGCCGGACGCGGCCTTGGCCGAGAAGCTCGCGAAGCAGGGCGTCGTGAACGTCCGGGCGCGGCTCACGGCGATGCTGTAGACGAGGAGCCCCGTCGCCCGCAACGTCCGCCGCTTCGAGGTCCAGGGGATCATGCGCCACATCACCGCTCTGCTCACCCTCGCGCTTCTCACCGCCTGCACCCCTTCCGTCACCTTGCCCGACCCGGGCGTGGTGATCGAGCCCGGCGCCGTCGCCACCTTGGGGGCCTTGGCGCCCGACTTCACCTTAGGCGCGACGGACGGGCAGGTTCACAAGCTCTCCGAGGCCCGGGGGCAGGTGGTGGTCTTGGAGTGGTTCAACCCCGACTGCCCGTTCATCCAAGAGGCCCACGGCAAAGGCGCCTTAGAGACGCGCCCGGCGAGCCTCGCGGCGGAGGGCGTGCGCTGGATCACCATCAACTCCAACACGACCGGGGCGACGGGGAGCGATCCCGGCCAGAACGCCGCCGCCGTCAGCCGCTACGACTTGCCCGGCCCGGTGTGGATGGACCCGACCGGGGCCGTGGGCCGGGCCTATGGCGCCTCCACCACGCCGCACCTGTTCGTGATCGACGCCCAGGGCGTGCTGATCTACGTCGGCGCCCCGGACAACGCGCCGCTCGGCCAGCTCAGCGGCGGGGACGCGCGGGTGGACTACCTCGGCGACGCCCTGCGCGCGGCCAAAGACGGCACGCCGCCCGCGACGCCGCGCACCAAAGCCTGGGGCTGCACGGTGAAGTACGGGGCTTGAGCCCTTCGAGCGGCGCGTGGGTGTACGATAGGCGGGCCAACTGACCTGGAGACCGCCATGCCCGTCCTGCTCTTGCGCCGCGACGCCCCCCTCACCGACGCCGAGCGCGCGCGCCTCCCCGCGGGCGCCACCTCGGTCAACGAGCCCGGCGGCGTGATCGCCCGCCTCACGGTGGACGGTGAGCAGAGCCGCGTGATCAGCGCCGCCGTCGCCTTGGCCCGCGCCGTGCCCGACGCCGAGTTTGTGGTGCGTGTCCCGGCGACGGAGGCGAGCGTCGGCGGCGTGGCTGGGGTCGCCGGGGTGGCCGCCGCGCCGGTCGTCACCGACTCCCCGGCCCAAGCCGAGGGCGCCGAGGGCGACGCCGCCCCCGCCGAGGCCGCCGAGCAAGACTTCGTAGACCCTTGGGTGGCCCTCGATCGGGGCGAGCGTGACCGCGCCATGCGCCGCTTCGCCGCCGTGCCGCTCTCCGCCGACGGCCGCGAGCGTGTGCGCCGCATGGTGCTCTCGGCGAACCCCGTGGAGGTGATCGACGCGCTGCGCATCGCCCGGGTCACCGACTTCAAGAGCTTCTTCTCCAACGCCCGCCGGGTGAGCGACCACAGCGACCCAGGCGTGCGCGCCGAGTCGGCCTTGGCCATCGGCTCCTTGGCCGGCTTCTCCCAGCTCACGCTCCTGGAGAAGATGCTCAAGGACCCAGACGCCTCGGTGCGTGAGGCCGCCAAGCAGGCCATCTCGTTCATCAACGCCCGGCGCGGGTGAGCGCGATGCGGTTCTTACACACGATGATCCGCGTCTACGACCTCGACGCGGCGCTCGACTTCTTCGTCGGGAAGCTCGGGCTCACGCTCTCCCGGCGAAACGACTACGCCCAAGGCCGCTTCTCGCTCGTGTTCTTGAGCACGGGCGCGCCCGGCGACGCCGCGGAGATCGAGCTGACCTACAACTGGGATCAGGCCGAGCCCTACGGCGGCGGGCGCAACTTCGGGCACCTGGCCTTTGAGGTGGACGACATCTACGCCGCCTGCGCCCGGCTGCGCGACGGCGGGGTGGCGATCCTCCGCCCGCCCCGGGACGGTCGCATGGCCTTCGTGCGCTCGCCGGATCAGGTGAGCGTCGAGCTGCTCCAGCGTGGCCCGGCGCTGCCGCCCGCCGAGCCTTGGGCCTCGATGCCGAACCAAGGCGAGTGGTAAAGGCCGCGCCTAGCGCCCCCGCTGGGCGAAGAACCCCGCCGCGCAGATCAAGAACAGCACGAGGCCGAGCGGCGGCGCGACGACGGTGGCCAAGAGCACAAACGCCAGCACGCCTGCCCAGAACGCCCAGCCCAGGCGCCCGACGGCCATGTCGGCGGCCTTGGCGCTGTCCCAGACGAGGACGATCCGCCCCGGCCCGGCGGCGCGTAGGGGGAGCCCGGGGCGCTGTTCACGCATCGTGTCGACGGCGGCGATGACCGCCTCCCGCAATGGCGAGCGCTGATCGGCGTTGTGTTTGCCACGCCCGGTGATGAGCAGCATCGAGCCGAAGCCCTCCGCCGCGCTGGCCACGATCAGCCGCTCGACCACCTCCACGCCCAAGGCCACGCTGAGATCGTGCAGATCGACGACGGGCTGGCCATCGGCGACGGCGAGGTGGGTCTCCGGTCGCCAGCGCCGCGTCGCCGCCCAAGGCAAGGACGCGGCGGCGGTGGCTTGGGCGCTCACGGCGGCGCGGAGGCGGGGCAGGGGATCGGCCATCTCCCAGGGGTAATCTCAGCGGGGCCGCAGCACAAACTCAACGCGCACGCGGCCGAGGCCCTCGGAGATCGGCTCGACGGTCTTCACGAGGTCGCCGGGCTTCGTCGTGGCGTCGAGCTCGGGGTCGTCGGCGAAGTAGGTCTGGGTGGTGAGGCGTTTTTCGCCGCCGATGAGCACGTTCCAGTGCAGGTGGGCCGCCAAGAAGCCGCCCATGCCGTTGGAGTACGGCGGCGGGCGTAAGGTGCGGAAGCAGAACCCGCCTTGGGCGTCGGTGATCGCCCGGCCCGAGCAGTGGAAGTCGCCGCTCATGTCATAGAGGCCCTTGGGCGTGGCGTGCCAGAGGTCCACGGTCGCGCCGACGACGGGCTGGCCATCGGCGACGGCGAGGTGGGTCTCCGGTCGCCAGC
>JBEAVX010000400.1:0-4056 GCA_041160755.1 Pseudomonadota bacterium | reverse complement strand
CCCCTGCACCCACCCCGGATCGCTGTTCACGCACGGCACCAGCGTGTACGTCTCGCCCCCAGCCTTCAAGAAGTCCTCCCGCCCACGAATGCCCATCTCCTCCAAGGTCTCCAGGCAGTCGGCGGTGAACGACGGGCAGAGCACGAGCAGGCGCTTCACGCCGCGTTTGGGCAGCTCCGGCACCACCTCGTCGGTGTAGGGGCGGATCCAGGGGATGCGGCCCAGGCGGGACTGGAAGCTCACGCTCCATTGGTCCTTCTGGAGGCCGAGGCGCTCGGCGAGGGCGCGGGCCGTCGCGAACGACTGGGCCCGGTAACAGGCGCGGTTGCTCGTGTTGATCGCCGCGCAGCAGCCCTCATCAAACCGGCAGGGCGCCGGGCCGAGGTTCGTCGCCGTCACCTGGCGCTCGGGCACGCCGTGGAACGAGAACAGCACATGGTCGGCTTGGGACGAGGCGAGGAGCGGCTTGGCGAGGGCCGCGGCCGGGTCCAAGAACTCGGGGGCGTCGTAGAAGTCGCGCAGGGGGACCAGCTCAGGCACCACGGGCAGGCGGGCGGCCTGGGCGTAGACCTCCTCCATGGTCGAGCCCGTCGAGGCCGAGGCGTACTGGGGATAGAGCGGGAGCACGACGATGCGGTCCACACCCTCGGCTTGTAGGGCGCGGAGGCCTTCAGCGATGGAGGGCTGGCCGTACCGCATGGCGAGGCGCACCCGAAAGCCTTGGCCGAGCTCCCGGGCGACGGCCTCGGTCAGGGCGACGCTGTGGAACATCAAGGGGGAGCCGCGCTGGGGGTCCCAGATCTCGCGGTAGGCCCGGGCGCTCTTGGCCGGGCGGAAGGGCAGGATGATCAGGTTGAGGAGCAGGGCGCGCCCGACCGGGTTCATGTCCAAGACCCGGGGGTCGGACAAGAACTCTCGCAGGTACACCCGCACCGGCCCGGTCTCAGGGGCGGTGGGGGTGCCGAGGTTGATCAGGAGCAGTCCAGTCTCGCTCATGGGGTCCAGGCTCCCATCGCGACGGAGAGGCGGATCGCCGCCAGGTCGCGGTTCATACGCTCAGTGAGCAGGGTCAGCTCCGTGGCCTCTAAGCCCAGGCGGGCGTCGTCGGCGTCGAGGCCGCTCACGCTGCCGGCCTGGAAGCCCAGCTCGGCGAGGCGCAGGCTCTCCCGGGCGAGGTTCAGCTCACGCTCGACGGAGACGAGGCTCGCCTCGGCGCGCTCAAAGGCGCTCCAGGCCACGCGGATCTCTTGCTCGACCTCCAGGAGCGCCTTCTCTTGCATGAGCTGGGCGGCCCGGGCGTTCGACGCCGCGTCGCGCTGGGTGGTGATGCGGTAGCCGCCGTCCCACGGCGTCCAGGTGGCGTTGAGCACGACCATCCACCAGTCGGGCTCGCCTTGGAAGCCGAGGTTCTGGGTGAGGCTATACGTGTAGCGGGCGCTCACGTCGGGCAGCCAGCCCATCGCCTCGGCCTGCACCTGGAGCTGCGCGGCCTTCGCCTGCAGCTCGGCCACCTGGAGATCCGGGCGCTGGGACTTCGCTTGGCTGAGCGCGTCCTCGACCGTGGCCGCCGGGCGCGGCTGGGGCGAGGGCAGGGTGACCTGGGTGCTCGCCGGGAGGCCGGTCAACATCGCGAAGGCCTGCTCGGCGGTGGTGAGGGACTCCTCCGCCTGGCGGCGGCTGCGCTCGGCGCGGCTCACGGCGAGCTCGGCCTGAAGCTCGGCCAAGGGCGGCGCGGCCCCGGCGGCGACCTGGCGTTTGGCCAGGGCGTAGTGGGCCTCGGCGTTCTCGTGGGCCTGGCGGGTGATCTCGACGGCCTCCCGGGCCACGGCGAGGCCGTAGTAGGCCTGGGCCGCCCCGGCGCGCACCTGGAGGCGAATGTCGGCCTCCTGGGCGTAGGCGGCGTCGCGCATCGTGTACGCCCCGCGCAGCAGCGGCAGGCTCTCCGGCGAGAAGATCGGCTGGATGACGCTCACGTTCATGTCGGCGTACCGTTTGGCCTGGATGACCGTAGGCTCCACCGAGTCGGCGTCGAAGAAGTCGGCGAACTCTTCAGGGATCGAGTCCGCGAAGTTGAGCTCGACGGCCTGCTTGTTGATCGTGTAGTTGGCGTTCGCCTGCACCTTGGGCGAGAGCAGCGTCCACGCCGTGCCCACCTGGTTCTTGGCCTGGAAGGTCTGCTCCTCGATGAGCTGCAGGTCGATGTTGTTCTTCTCGGTCTCGGTGACGACCTGGGCGAGGCTGAGCGCCTGGGCCTGGGCCTCACCGCCGACCAACAGCAGCGCGAGGGACGCCGTGACCACCGCCGGGGTGGCCTTCTTGGCCCGGCCGCCGAACAAGCGGCGGGCGAGGTCGCTGAGGTCTTCGCTGATCGTGTACATCGTTGGCACCATGACCAAGGTGAGGACGGTGGCCACGCCCAGCCCGAAGATGACGGCGATGGCCATAGGCCCCCAGAACGCCGCCGATGCGCCGCCGAAGGTCACGGCGAGCTTGCGGAAGTCGAGGGTCACGCCGGTCGCCATGGGGATCAGGCCGAGCAGGGTGGTGAGCGCGGTCAGAATGACGGGCCGGAAACGGGTGATGCCGGCCTGGATGAGCGACTCCCGCACACCCACCCCTCTCTCACGCAGCACCTGCACATAGTCCAGCAGAACGATCGCGTTGTTGACCACGACCCCGGCGAGGCTGATCACGCCGATGCCGGTCATGATGATGCCGAAGGGGGTGCCGGTGAGGAGGAGGCCCCACAGCACGCCGATCAACGACAAGAGCACGCTCACCATGATGATGAACGGGCGCA
Organism: Pseudomonadota bacterium; assembly: GCA_041160755.1. Lineage (GTDB taxonomy): Bacteria > Myxococcota_A > UBA796 > UBA796 > CAJQPC01 > JADKFE01. The sequence goes on along the minus strand of JBEAVX010000400.1, from coordinate 1,256 downwards.
CGATGGAGTCGAACTGGGTGACGAGCACCAAGAAGATCAAGACGCAGGCGATCAAGAAGGTGCGCGCCAGAAACGCCGTGGCCTCTTGTTGTTCTTGGTCGGCGCCGCCCATGGTCAGCTCGATCCCGGCGGGGGCCTTCCACTCGCCGATGAGCTTCTTCACCGCGCCCTGGACCTCGTTGACGTTGAACCCGTCGGCGACGTCGCCAGAGATGGTGATCACCCGGCGGCGGTCGTCGTGTTTGATCGCGCCGGAGCCGCCGAGGGCCTCGTAGCTGGCCAAGGTCGAGAGCGGCACCATGAGGTTGTCTTTGCCCGGCACCCGCAGGCGTAAGATCGCCTCGGCGTCGTCTACGAATGGCGTGTCCAAGGCGACGATCACGTCGGTCTCGTCCTCGCCGTCGCGCAAGACCGTCGCTTTGGTGCCTGAGACGGCGCCGCGAAGGGTGTTGGCGACCATGGACGAGCTCGCGCCCACCCGCTTCGCCGCCGCGCGGTCCACGGTGAACCGCAGCTCCGGCCGCCCGACGCGGTAGTCGTCGCTGAGGTCCACCACACCCTTCACCTCGGCGAGGGCGCGCTTCACCTCTTCAGCCAGCTCGCCGAGCTTGTCGTAGTCCTCGCCGATGAGCTTCACCTCGACGGGTTTGCCCACGGGCGGGCCCATCTCTTGGGCCTCGACGGTGACCGAGGCCCCGACGAGCTGCTCCGCCGCGCCGCGCACCCGCTCGATGGAGTCAAAGGAGCTGCCTTTGCGGGGGGTCTCGCCCTCACGCAGATCCGAAGCGATGGGGTGGTAGACGAGGGTGAGATTACCGACGTTGGGCGTGCCCGCCCCGCCGCCGAAGCCGCCGCCCCCGCCGCCGGAGCCGGTCTCGGCGATGACCGTGCGCACGTCGGACTCGGTGGTGATCGCCGCCTCAAGCTGGCGCAGCATCCGGTCCGTCGTCTCCAGGCGGGTGCCGTCCGGGGCGCGCAGGGCCACGGTGACCTGGTTGGGCTCGGTGAGCGGGAAGAACTCCGTGCCGTGGTTCAAGAAGCCGTAGAGCACGAAGGTGCCGATGAGGCTGACCATGCCGATGGTGAGGCTGACGTAGCGGTGATCGATGGACCACTCCAGCATCGACTTGTACCAGCGCAGCACCTTGCCCATCACCTCGGTCTCGGGCGGAAGCTCCCCCTCGGCGCGGGAGAGCTTGGGCGCCTTCATCAAGGTCGCCGTCGCCACGGGGACGATGACGAGGGCCACAAACAAT
>JBEAVX010000354.1:0-3576 GCA_041160755.1 Pseudomonadota bacterium | reverse complement strand
GTTACCTCACCGGCCGCGGCGTGCCCGCCGAGCGCCTGTCCTCGAAGGGCCTCGGCGAGACGGTGCCCCTGGTCGCCAACGACGGCCCCGAAGGCAAAGCCGTGAACCGGCGCGTTGAGTTCCGGGTGACCGAGGACGCGACGACGACGGACTAAGGTTGGTTGGTCATCCAACCAAACTCAGAACGCCCACCCCACCGCCGTGTGCGCCGCTGGGGCGAGGCCGTAGACGCCGTAGTCGGCCACGCCGTAGCGAAACCACGAGACCCCGGCGCCGCCGGAGAGCGTGAGGCCGGGGCCGAGGATCCAGGTCGCGCCGACGAGGCCGCTGGTGTAGGCGCCCAAGGCGACGACGGGCTCCGAGGTCTCGGTGGTGTTGACCCGGGCGAGGGTGCCCCGGGCCATCAGCCACAGGCCCTCCGGCGCCTCGCCGCGCAAGAAGAGGCGGCCGCCGACCTCGCCGCCCAGGCCGCGATAGGGGCCGTTCACGTCCACGAGGATCCCGTCGTAGAGGCGCAGGCTGGGCGTGGCGTAGACCGAGAGGCGGTCCCCAAAGGCGCGCTCAACCTGGAGGTGGGCGAAGCCTATGGCGAGGGTGAGGGGATCGACGGTGAGCGTCCACTTGGGGTCGTCGGCGCGGGCGTCGGTGAGGCTCAGCAGGAGGAGGGCGGAGATCATGGCCCGAGTGTACACCGGCGCCGGGGTGACGGATCGCCTCAAGGGTGAAGGCGCTCCCAGGTGAGTGTCGTGAGGTCGGCGCGCCAGAGGTCGTTGAGGAAGGGCGTGTCGAGATCCACGAAGGGGTCGCCGCCCATGAGGTAGAGCGCGGCGCCGTCTGCGCTGGGGGCCGTGGCGTGGGCGTCCCGGGCGGAGGGCGCCTCACCATCGGCGTCGCTGTGGGTGAAGCCGACGCCGTCGTAGCGCCAGAGCGCGGTGTCCGTCGGGTGCCCACCCCACGCGACGACGGCGCCATCGGGGGTGGGGACGAGGGTGTGGCTCGCGCGGCGCTCCGGGGCCTCGCCGCTGGAGAAGTAGCTGGAGTACACGCCCCGGTCGGGGTCGCCGAGGAGCAAGGTCGCCAGGCGATCCCCCTCGGCGTCGAGGCCGCCGAGGATCGCCAAGGTGCCGTCCCCCATCGGCGCCATGGCCTGCCGCTGGACGGGCTCGGGGAGCTGGGGGAGCTCCTCCCAGGTGAGCGTCGTGAGGTTGAGCGCGAAGAGGTCGCCGTAGACGCGCTGCTCGTCCCCTTCGCCGATGCGCCCGCCGCCCAGCAGCATCCGGTCGCCGTCTAAGGCGCAGCCCGCCTTCACCCGGCGCGGCGGCGGGAAGCCCTCGGGGATGAGCTCCTCCCAGGTGAGATCGGTCAGATCCCAGCGCCAGACGGTGTCGACGGGCTCGCCCTCGGCGTCGGCGCCGCCGACGATCCACGCGGCCTCGGCGGTCTGCACATGGCAGGCGCGGAAGATCGGCGCCGGGGGCGGCGTGACCTCCTCCCAGCGGCCACGCGCGAGGTCAAAACACCAGGCGTCCGGGCGTCGGCCTTCTCCACCGGCGCCACCGGCCACACACAGGGCCTCGCCATCGGCGGTGAGCGCGGCGACGTGGGAGTACCGAGGGGCCGGGCCGTCCTGCGCGCAGGCGCTCAGGGCGAGGGCCGCCGCGACGGCGGGAAGACCACGAAGGCGAGATAGCTCCACAGGATGACCTCCGAGAAGGCGCCTAAGCTCAAGAAGGCGAACACGCCAAGGTGCAGGCCCAGGCCGAGGAGCAGCCAGAGCCGCCGCAGCCGCGGCACAAACACCAAGGGGAAGCCCAGCTCAAACACCAGAGTGGCGTAGGTGGCGAGCACCGTGAAGCCCTGAAACGCCGGGCTCGCCAGGATCTCCTCCATCGGGAAGCGCCAATACTTGGGGCTCGCCATGGCGTAGAACACCGCGCTGCCGTCTTGCCAGGTGGGGTAGAGCGCCTTGATCAGCCCGGTCTTGACGTAGAGGATGCAGACCTGGAGCTGCATCATGCGCAGGGGCCAGCGGGTGTGCTCCGTCGCGTCGGGATCCGGGCGGCTCAACGACCACGCCGCGTTGAGCGGCAGAAACAACATCCACAGGCCCAACACACGGAGCACGCCGTCGGAGCCGTCGATGAGCAGGGGGTTTCGTTCGCCCAAGGTGAGGATGCCGAGCCAGGCGCCGAGCATCGGCAGGCGCCCGCCGACGCCGAGGACCAGGGCCACGAAGCAGGCCATCCACACCAAAAACGCCGCCTGGACCTCGCCCAAGGTCGTGAGGGACCAGAGGGGGTTGGCGAGGAGGTTCACCACGTCGGGGCCGAGCGCGCCGACGCCCGTGCCGAGGCCGCCGTCGGCCAGGGACCAGGCCAGGGTGGGCCAGAGCCCGGCGTAGCTCCACAGGCCGAGCAGGCCATAGCCGATGCGTAAGGCCGCGGGCACCCGCGGGTCCAGGGGCGCGAACCAGAACGAGTCCCAGGCGGAGATCACGGCGCGCACGAGACCTCCGCCAAGAGCACCCGGGTCTTCTTGGTCACGGCGTCGGGGTCGCCGCGCCACTGGGCCATCGTCGGGCGCTTGAGCGCCACCTTCACGACCTGGGCGCTGACGAGCGGGTCGGCGCTCTGCGCACACAGCCAGCGCGCGTAGCGCTGCGCGAGCTTTGAGCCGGGCTTCTCGTGGCCCAAGGCGTTGTGCACCTTGAGCATCCGGTCATAGCCCAGGCGCAAGAAGGGGCCGTCTGGGGGCTCCATCGACGGGATGAGCTGCACCGTTCGGCCATCGGCGGTGAGCCCGAGGCTCTCTACGAAGGCGCCCCGGGGCCCCGGATCGCTGAACATGTTCCAGCGCTGCTTGAGGTGGAGCCAGCCGAGCACCTCACCGCCGCCGGGGATGCGGGTGGTGGCGGTGTCGCCGTCGGGCGCTACAAAATCGACCACGATCAGCAGCAGCAGGCTGAGGGTGAAGGAGAGCAGGCCGCGGCCGATGGGGGTCTGGGGTGCGCGCACGCCGCAACACTAACCTGCGCCGGGCGCTGTGAAGGAGGTGGAGGCCCCACGGTCAAGGCGCCGGAGGGGGCGCCTTGTGGATCACCCGTCTTGGTTGGCCTCATCGGTGAGGAGCTCGTCGGGGTGCTGAATCGTGAAGAGCCGGTCCTGCAGCCGCTCAAGCTGCGCGATGTCTGCGTTGAGGATGACGGCCTCGTGGGCAGGGGTGAGCGACTTGAAGCGTCGCTGAAAGAAGCCGAGGGTCGTGACGCGGCGCCCCTGGATTTGGCCACGAGCCTCTCCACGAGCCTCTCCCCGCACCTCCCCACGCTCCTCTCCGATGGCGATGCCTCTCTGCTCGCCCACGGCGACGCCTTCCTCAAACCGTCGGTCTGCGTAGCCCATGATCACCTCTCGTTCGGGGGGGTTCAGCAGGGGGAGGATCTTCGCGGCGAGCCGGGCCTCCCAAGGGACGTCGCTGACGTGCATGGCATAGGTTAACAGACCGACCGCGCGGCTGTCACCTAGACGCTTCACCGCCTCAGCGAACAGGTGTACGTTCGCCTCAAGCGCATCCCAGACG
>JBEAVX010000337.1:0-2790 GCA_041160755.1 Pseudomonadota bacterium | reverse complement strand
CCTTTGGGCAAGGCCCAGACCGCGGCCGCCGCGCCGACGCCGATGGGGGCGCCGAAGAGCAGGTCATCGTGGTCATAGGCCGAGGCCAAGGCGGCGTGGGCCCGGGTGGCGTCGCGCCGGGGGAGCTGGCGGTCGGTGCCTAAGGTGGGGCTGCCGCCACGGCTGAGCGGCGCGGGCAAGAGCGCCTTGCTCGCCGAGGTGGCCCCGGCGGCGAGGGTGGCCCCGGCGAGGTTCAGGTGCTGGGCCTGAATCCGGGTGAGCAGCTCAGGAGGGGCGGCGGCGACGTCCAGGTCCGCGGCCCACCGCGCGAGGCGGTGTACGAGAGAGGGCATCAGTAGTCGAGGCTCCACGACAGGCCAGCGGTGAAGAAGCCGCCGCCGATGGGCAGAGGGGCGCCGTCGACGGCGTAACCAGCGGTGGGACCATCCGGGGTCCGCCGCGTGAGCGCGCCGTCGATCAGCCGATGAGACTGCACGCTGAGGTTCCAGCCCATGTCTCCGTCGCCCATCGGCGCCCAGATGGGCCCGTGGGACAACGAGACCCCGGCGCCGAAGATGAGGCGATCGGAGTCGAGCAGGGCGGTGTCTGCGGTCTGGGAGAGGAGCGGGCTCGGCTCAAACCCGAGGCCGAACCGCCCGGTGAGCTGCCCGGGACCAAAACGCTGGGGCAACCGCACGCCCTCGCGGTGAAGCTCAAGCCCGGCGCGGGCGCTCGTCGTGTTGCGGAACATTACGCCCGAGACGTCGTTGCCGTCCTGGAGCTTGAGATCGCTCACATCAGCGAGGGTGGCCTGCACCTCGGAGTCCAACACCTGGGTGACGTTGAGCTGCAGCGCCGCCCAGCGGGTGTGGATGACATCGCCGAAGAGGCTTAAACCGTTGTCGAGAGAGTAGGCGATACCTGCTTGAAATTGATTGGGAATGTAGTGATCGTAGATCTGGATTCCGGCCTCGGCGAGGATCGCCGCCGACACCGGCTCCAGCTCGCCGACGTCCTGTGCCCGGGCGTTCACCTGGGCGTCGAGCAAGAAGTCGACGGGGATGCCGCCCGTGCCGCGCCAGCTCCCGGCGATGGCGAGGCCCTCTAAGGCCGGGATCCGCTCGCCGACCTTCCACCGCGCGCCGAGCACGGGGATCGCCTTGGGGATGAGGTCAAAGTAGATCTCGTGCACGTCCACCGTGGCCGAGGCCACGTCGCTCACCGAGCCGCCCTGGCTGGGCGTGCCCTCGACGACGGCGTCGATGGTGAGCGTGGCCTTGAGCACCGAGCGTGAGATGACCTGCACCCCCGCGCCGAGCTCAAGATCCCGCGTCGGGGCCACGGCGAGGGCCATCGCCATGGCGTAGCGGTGGGCGCGGTTGCGGTACATGAAGTAGGTCGGCAGCTCGGGCTCGATGGTGTAGAGCCGCAGGAGCCGATCTTGGGGGCCAAACACCGAGAGGCCGAAGGTGGCGCGCTCGCCCAGGCGCCGGGCGACGCCGATGGAGGTGCCATCGGCGCGGTCGTAGCCGCCGTTCATGTCGAGCGGCGTGTCGGCCTCGCTGACGAGGCCGTCCTGGTTGGTGTCCCAGTAGATCGGCGGCAGCTCGGCGAAGGCGAAACGTGTGACGCTGTAGCCGAGCTGCAGCTCGTTCGACTCCAAGCCCGCGAGCAGGGCGGGGTTGCCCAACGCGGCGCTGGAGTCGCCGTCAAGCGCCCAGCCGCCGCCTGCGCGGCCGACGGTCTTGGCGCCGAACCCGAAGTGGTCGGCGGGGCTTGCGAAGGCGAGGCCCCCGGTGAGGAGCGCCAACAGGACCATGAGGGCTCCGGCGCGATCAGCCGTAGCCGATCTCAGGGACAGGGGTGAGCGCGAGCTGGCGCATCACGTCGGCGATGCCCTGAGGGGTCTCGTGGGGGAGCGCCTGGCGCAGACAGGCCACGCGCCCGGAGAGGTACGCCGTCGCCATGCCCGAGCCACGGTAAGGGCCGCGCTCCTTCGAGCCCGGGACCGGCGGCGAGTAGCCGTGGGCCAAGAACTTGCCCGAGAGGTTGCCCCACTCCTTCACGGGGAAGCGGTGGGGGCCGAAGTAGTAGAACTTGTCCAGCGGGCAGTCGGGGTGCGAGGCCGCGCCCAAGGTCTCAGGGAGATCGGCGGGGTAGGCCCGATCGCCCTTGGGGTGCGCGGCGGCGAGCACCACGGCGCCGGACTCGACCGCCAAGGCGCAGCAGTCGCGCAGCAGGAGCGCCTTGCCCATGTTCGGCGTGCCGAGGGACAGGTTGATGACGCTCGCGCCGTTGCGGGTGGAGGTCTCGATGCCCGCGGCCATGAGGTCAGCGGAGGTCTTCAGCCGCGCGTCCATGATGCGCACGCCGAAGAGCTTGGCTTTGGGGGCGATGCGGTGCACCGCGACGGCGATCTCCGTCCCGTGGCCGTTCTCATCTCGGAAGTCGCTCCCGAGGAGCGCGTGGCCCGTAGCGCCGAGCTGGATGTTCCAGCCGACGACGTCCGCGCCCGAGAGGCGAGGATCTTCCGGGTTGATGCCGCTGTCGATAATGGCGATGGTGATGCCTTCGCCATCATAATCTCTGCCGCGAAACCGCATGCGTGCTCGCTCTTGTGGACTGGCAACACCAGCCTGATGAAGTCTTAGCGGGAGACAATATTAAAGAACGGCCCCAAACACAAGAGACTCTCGATCCTCTCCGCGCCAAGACGCCCTCCGCTAAGCCTCGTTCTGCCGCCAACGCAGGGCCTCAGGAGCTGAATTGCCCCCTCTTACGTTCTTCTTCAGCGCAGCGCTCGGCGCAGAG
>JBEAVX010000331.1:0-3893 GCA_041160755.1 Pseudomonadota bacterium | reverse complement strand
TGGGCGCCGCGGGCCGCGCTCTTCCAGGTCTTGCCCTGGTGCTCGGTGACCGACTGCACGAACCACTCGTCGATGGCGTCGGTGAGCAGGATCACCTCGACGTTCTTCTTGCGGAGCTGCTCCAGGTGGGGGCTGCGGGCGCAGGTCTCGCGGTCGGGGCCGGTGAGGTACCAGATCGTGTCTTGGCCCTCGGGCATCGCGGCGATCAGCTCCTCCAAGGAGACGAGGCCCTCGCCGTCGTCGTGCCGGGTGGTGTTGAACCGGCAGAGCTTGACGAGCTTCTCGCGGTTGTCGGCGTCGTGGTGTACGCCTTCCTTGAGGGTGGGCCCGAACTCCTTCCAGAAGCGCAGGTAGCCGTCGTTGTCGTCCTTGGCGAAGGTCTCCAGGCGCTTGATGAGCCGGGAGGTGAGCGCCTTGCGCAGCTTCTCGACCACGGGCGTCTTCTGCACCATCTCGCGGGAGACGTTGAGCTGCAGGTCCTCGCAGTCGGCCACGCCGCGCACAAACCGCAGCCAGTCGGGCAAAAGCTCACGGGCCTCGTCCAAGATCAGCACCTTGCGGGCGTAGAGCTTGAGCGGGCGGCGGCCGTTGACGTGGTTGAGGTCGTGGGGGGCGCGCTCGGGGATGTAGAGCAGGGCGCTGTACTGGATCGGGGCGTCGGCGCGAACGTGCAGGGTGACGGCCGGGTCGGCCCAGTCGCCGCTGACCTGCTTGTAGAAGCGTTTGTGCTCCTCCTCGGTGACCTCAGCGGGGTTCTTCGTCCACAAGACCTGGGGCTCGTTGAGCTGCTCCTCGCCGAGCTTGATCGGGTAACCGACGTAGCGGCTGTGTTTTTGCACCACACCCCGGATGCGGTCGGCGTCGAGGTACTCCTTGGAGTCGTCGCGCAGGTACAGCACGATGTCCGTGCCCCGGGTGGCGCGCTCGCCGGGGGTGATCTGGAAGGTGGTCGAGCCGTCGCAGGACCAGACGATGGCCTCGGCGTCGGGCTCGGCGGAGAGGCTGCGCACCTCGACGCGGTCGGCGACCATGAGCGCGGAGTAGAAGCCGACGCCGAACTGGCCGATGAGGTTGTGCTCGCCGCCCCGGCCTTGGGCCTTGAGCAGCTCGGCGAAGGCCTTCGTGCCGGAGTGGGCGATGGTGCCCAGGGCTTTTTTGGCCTGCTCGGCGGTGAGGCCGATGCCGTTGTCGGACAAGGTGAGCGTGCCCGCGTCGGCGTCGACGGTGATGCTCACGCCGGGCTCACCGTCGCCTGCGCGCAGCTCCGGGCGGGCGAGGCCCTCGACGCGGGCGCGGTCCAAGGCGTCGGAGGCGTTGGAGATCAGCTCCCGCAAGAAGATGTCGCGGTCGGAGTAGAGGCTATGAATGACGAGGTCGAGGAGCTGGCGCACCTCGGCGTCGAAGCTGAACGTGCCGCCCGGGGGGGTGTTCTCGGCGGCGGACTGGGAGGTCGGGGAGGGCTCAGACATCTCTGGCTCCAAGGCTGGGGAGTGGTTGGAGCGCAGAGCTAGGGACGCCTTCGCCCAGCGTCAAGGGGCGCGGATCACACCGTCGGCGCTCACCTGGGCGGCCCGGGCGCCGAAGTCTTCAGCGCTCAAGGTGCCCATCTGGGTGACGGCCCGGCGCTCGGGGTCGAGCATCGGCACGCCGTCGCCGACCTGCATCGTCGGGATGACCTGACCGCCGACAAACCGCCCCGAGGCGTCGAGCTCCACCTCCAAGATCACGCCGACCCCCAGAGCACCCTTGAGGTTGAACCGCCCGAAGGTGGCGAAGTTGCCCAGAGAGTAGGCGATGAGGCGGTCGTTGTAGACCTCCAGGCCCCGCAGGACGTGGGGCCCGTGCCCGAGCACCAGATCGGCCCCGGCGTCGATGACGGCGTGGGTGAAGCGCCGCAGATCGCCGCGATCTTCGCCGTAGAAGCTCTCCGGGCCGTTGGGGACGTGCACGGCTTTGCTGCCCTCAGCGCCGCCGTGGAAGCTCACGATCACGAGGTCGTGCCGGGCGGCGAGGCCCGAGACCAAGGCCACGGCGGTCTTCTGGTCGTTGAGGTTGTGGGCTGAGTCCGAGGTGTGAAAGCCGATCATCGCCACGGAGAGGCCGTTGACCTGCTTCACGGCGACGGTGCCGTGGCGCCCGGACCAGGCGATGCCGAGCTGGGTGAGCGTGGACTCGGTCTGGGCCCGGCAGGTCTCGCCGAAGTCGAAGGCGTGGTTGTTCGCCGTGGAGGCGAGGTCTACGCCGACGTCCTGCAGGAGCTTTCCGTAGCGGGTGGGCGTGCGGAAGGCGTAACACATGCTGCCCTCCTTACATTTGTTCGTGCTGCCGCCGTCGCAGAGCGGGCCCTCCAGGTTCACGAAGGTCACGTCAGCGTCGCGCAGGGCGGCGGCCACATCGGCGAAGTAGGTCGCGCCGTCTTGCTCGGGCATCCAGGGCTCGGGGAAGTCGCTGCCCATCATCACGTCGCCCACGGCGCGCAGGCGAATCGAGCCCGTGGGTTTGGGGCGCGGCGGCGGGGCCTCGCCGGACCACTGCCGCAAGAGCGCCTCGATGGCGAGCTTGCCCTTCACCGTGGAGGTCTGGGCGGCGACGCCGGGGTGACCGGGCTCCAGGCGCTCGACCTCGGCCCAGGCCGCCATCACGCCGTCCCAGTCGCCGCGGAGGTAACGCGCCCAGCCGAGCTCCCACCAGCAGTCCACCCGGGTGGGGGCCAAGGCCGTGCAGGCCGTGAGCTTGGCTTCAGCGGTGGCCGGGTCTCTCGCCTTGAGCGCGGCGACCCCTTCAGCGAAGCGTTGGTCGGCCTCGGTGGGCGGCGGCGCCTCCTCAGGGGTGCCCGCGAACAGCGGCAAGAGAGGCAGCGCGAGCAGCGCGGCGGCGAGCGCGGCGAGGGGCCAGCGGAGGCGCACGAGAGACTCCAGGAAGATCACGGCAATGTAGCCGCTTTGGGGGGCTCGATCCCGGCGCAGAAGGCGCGTAGGATCGCCCCAGGAGGTGCACGATGCGCCGATGGATCCTGTGCGTGACGCTCGTGGCCTGCAAAGGCGGCGACACCCCCTCGACCGACAGCGCGCCCAACACCGACAGCGATCCGCCCGCGGCCTTCTCCTGCGCCAAGCCGCTGTTCCCCGCCGACGCCCCGTGGAACCAGCCCATCGCGGACGCGCCCCTGGACGCCGAGAGCGTCACTTTGCTCGACGCCTTGGAGCGCCGGGGCGGCTTCGGCAACGGCCGGGTGCAGATGGACCTCTCCATGGAGGTGAGCTGCGATCCCGGCGACGCCCCGATGCTGGAGTCACCCCGACCGAGGACTTCTACACCCCCGACTGTGACCAGGCCCCCGTGCCGGTGCCTGAAGACGCCCAGCTGGAGGGCGAAGACGGCCTCGCCTGCACCGGCGACGGCGACTGCCACCTGATCGTCATCCACCAGCCCACGGCGACGCTCTATGAGCAGTGGCGGGCCAACCTCGTCGACGGCGTGTACGAGGGCGGCTGCTTGGCGATCTGGGACCTCGCCGAGACCCCGCCCGAGACCTTACGCGGCGAGCACTGCACGAGCGCCGACGCCGCGGGCCTGCCCATCGCGCCGCTGTTGTTCGACGCCGATGAGGTGGCCGCCGGGGAGATCAACCACGCGATCCGCTTCATCTTGCCCAACGATCGCCTGCGAAACCGCACCTACGTCCGCCCGGCCACCCACGCCACGGGCGCCGCGAGCGCCGGGGACGACGGCATCCCCTACGGCCTGCGCCTGCGGCTGCGCGCCGACTACCCCCTGGAGAGCCTGCCCAGCGACGGCGCCCGGGTGGTGGCCAAGGCCCTTCAGACCTACGGCATGATCCTCGCCGACGGCGGCACCATCGCCCTCACCGCCCAGTCGGACCGCCTCACCAC
>JBEAVX010000259.1:0-7241 GCA_041160755.1 Pseudomonadota bacterium | reverse complement strand
ATCTTCAGCGCGCCGCGCCGCGCGGGCGCACGCCGATGATGTCTAGATCGGCCTCGGCGAGCCCCTCCAAGGAGATGGATCCTCCTTGGGGCGGGGCCACACGCACGGCGTAGCGCCAGTCGCCGGGCGCGCCGGTGATGGCCTGCACGACGCCGCCCAGGGCCGTCTCACCGAGGCCCCGCGCGGCGCAGACCTCCGCCTTCACCCGCACGGGGCTCAACAGGCGGAGGTTGTCTTTGCGGGGCGGGACGACGTGCTCGCCGCCCTCGTGAATCCAGGCGCTGACGCCTCCGGCGAGGGACCAAGCGTCTTGGAGGCCCTGCTCGCGGAGGTAATGCGCCACGCCGAAGCTGCGCACCCCGGCGGCGCACATCACGATGATGGGGCGATCCTTGGGCAGCTCTTGGAGACGCGAGGGGACCTCGTTCATCGGCATCAAGAAGCTCGTCGCGGCGTAACCCGACTCCAGCTCCCCCAGCTCCCGCACGTCGAGGAGCAGGGGCGCCTTGCCCGCGTCCACCCAGGCGCGCAGGCCAGGGCCGTCGAGCTCAAGCTGGGGCTCGTCCTCCTCGGGCGGCGGCGCGGACGGCGGGGCCACACGCGCCACGGGCGGCGGAGGAGGGGAGGTGTCGGGGACCGTAGGCGCGCGCCCGAGCAGGCGGCGGAGGGTGCTGCGGATCATGGGGGCCTTTTGGTTGGTGCGCCCTTGTCATATACTCTTGGTCGCTCGGCGCTTGCGGCAGGATCGCCCATCGTCGACGGCTCGCACCAAAAGGCACGAATGAACGGCGCGCTGGCCATCCTCTTAGGGTTCCCCACGGTCTTCTGGACCTTCTGCTTGGCGCTCTGCCTGCTCTATTGGCTCACGGTCATCGCGGGCCTCGCGGATCTTGACCTCCTCGGCGGCGCGGACGGCGCCATGGAGGCCAAAGCCGAGGCCTTGGGTGAGGTGAAGGCCGAGGCGCTCGCCGAGGCCAAAGCGGCGATGCTCGGCGAGGTGAAGGCCGAGCTGCTCGCCGAGGTGAAGGCTGAGGCCATCGGTGAGGCCAAGGCCGAGCTGCTCGGCGAGGCGTCCGGCGGCGTGTTCTCCGACATCTTCGCCGCCTTGAAGCTGCGCAGCGCGCCGGTCACCGTCGTGATCAGCCTGCTCGTGGTCTGGGGCTGGGCGCTCACGGCCTTCCCCATGGCCGCCCTCGCCGGGGTGCCGCTGTTCAAGACGCTCTTGGGCAAGCTCGCCATCTTCGGGCTGAGCGGCGTCGTCGGCCTCGGGCTCACGGGCCTGTGTGTGCGGCCCCTCGCGCCGCTCTTCGCCGCCGAGAGCGGGCTCAAGCGCGACGATCTCGTCGGCCACATCGTCGAGGTCAACACCGGGCGCGTCTCCGACCGCTTCGGCCAGGCCACGGTGTACAGCCAGGGCTCCGATCACGTCATCCAGGTGCGCAACGACCACCTGCAGAACGGGCTCAAGAAGGGCAGCCGCGCGCTCATCGTCAACTACGACGACCACCGCGCCGCGTTTCTGGTCGAGCCCCTCCCTGACGAGCCCCAGAGCGAAGACGTCCGCCGTCGCGCCGCCGCGCGTGGGGCCGAGTCCCAAGGGGGCGCCCCATGAGCCACGGCGCCGCCGCTCCTTCTCGTCTGCTTCTTCTCCTGCCGCTTCAAACTTCTCGCCCGGGGCCGTCGCCCCGCGCCGCATGGGGTGAATGACATGGATCTGGTCACGATGTTGGTGCTCGGTGTGATCGGCGTGGTGGTGATCGCCGCGCTGGTGCTCTTCTTGGGGGCGCTCGCCACGCGCTTCTACCGCAAGGTCGATCAGGGCCAGGCGCTCATCATCAACAAGACCGGCGACGACAACACCATCGTCACGTTCTCCGGCGGCTTCGTGCTGCCCGTCATTCACCGCGCCGAGGTGATGGACATCTCCATCAAGACCATCGACCTGGAGCGACGCGGCTCTGAAGGCCTCATCTGCCGGGACAACATCCGCGCCGACATCAAGGTCACCTTCTTCGTCAAGGTGAACCCCCAGCTTGAGGAGGTGCTCAAGGTCTCGCGCTCCATCGGCTGCTCTCGCGCGTCCGACCAGGAGACCCTGGAGGCGCTCTTCGTCGCCAAGTTCTCCGAGGCGCTCAAGACGGTGGGCAAACGCCTGGACTTCGAGCAGCTCTACACCCAGCGCGACGACTTCAAGGATCAGCTCATCGAGGTCATCGGGCGCGACCTCAACGGCTATGTGCTCGATGACGCGGCCATCGACTTCTTAGAGCAGACGCCGATGGACAAGCTCGACCCGAACAACATCCTCGACAGCCAGGGCATCCGCAAGATCGTGCAGATGACGGCGGATCAGAACGCGAACACCAACGCGCTCCGCCAGAAAGAGCGCATGACCGTCTCCAAGCAGAACTTGGAGGCCGATGAGGCGGTTCTGGAGCTCGGGCGTCGCCGGGCCGAGGCCGAGGCCAAGCAGAAGCGTGAGATCACGATGGTCCAGGCCAAAGAGACGGCGGACTCCGACAAGTTCGCCGCCCAGCAGCGCCAGATCACGGAGGTCGCCCGCATCGAGGCCGATGAGACGATCAACGTGCGCAAAGAGGCCCAGATCCGGCAGCAGATGGTCGCCGCGAAGGACCGCGAGCGCGTCATCGCCATCAAGACCGAAGAGGTCGAGAAGGACCGCCAGCTTGAGGTCATCGGCCGCGAGCGTGAGGTCGAGCTCCAGCGCATCGAGAAAGAGAAGGCCCTGGAGATTCAGCGCAAAGAGATCGCCGACGTCGTCCGTGGCCGCATCGCCGTCGAGAAGACCGTGGCTGAAGAGGAGGAGCGCATCAAGGATCTGCGCGTCCGCGCCGAGGCCCTGCGCCACAAGGGCGTGAAGGTCGTCGGCGCCGAGGCCGAGGCTGAAGAGAGCCTCGTCAAGACGATCAAGGAGGCCGAGGCCCAAGAGAAGGTCGCCGAGCACACCGCCCGCCAGCGCATCACCTTGGCCAACGCCGACCTGGAGAGCGCCGACAAGTCCGCCCGGGCGCGCATCCGCGTCGCTGAGGGTGAGCAGGCCGAGCACGCGGCGAAGGGGCTCGCCGAGGTGAAGGTCCGCGAGGCCGACGCCGTGGCGTTGGAGAAGACCGGCCTCGCCCAGGCGCGGGTCGCCTTAGAGAAGCTCCAGGCCGAGGCCCAGGGCGAAGAGCAGAAGGGCCTCGCCCGGGTGCGTGTGCAAGAGGCTGAGGTCGGCGTGTTTGAGCGGAAGGGCGCCGCCGAGGTGAACCTCTCCAACCAGCGCGCCCAGGCCACCGCCGGGGCCATCGAGGTCGAGGGGCTCGCCCAGGTCAAGGTCCGCGAGGCCCAGCTTGAGGCCGACGAGAAGAACGCCCACGTCCAGGCCCTCAGCATCCGCGAGCGCCTCGCCGCCGAGGCCCAAGGCTACGAGCTCCAGGCCCTCGCCGAGGCGAAGGGCATCCGTGAGCGCATGAGCGCTGAGGCCGCGGGCATCACCGAGAAGACCCAGGCGCTGCAGAACCTCCACGGCGCGGCGAAGGACCACGAGGAGTTCCGGCTGCAGCTGGAGACCCTGCGCGCCATCGAGGCCCAGCGCATCGAGGCCCGGGTGCGGGTCGCCGAGGCCCAAGGCAAGGTCATGGGCGAGGCCTTCTCCAAGGCCGACATCCGCATCGTCGGCGGCGACGGGGCGTTCTTCGACCGCTTCGTCCAGGCGGCGTCCTTGGGCAACGCCGTGGACGGCCTCGTCGAGTCTTCGGAGTCGATCAAGGGCCTCGTCGGCGGCTACACGGCGGGCGAAGGTGACCTCGCCGCCGACCTCGGGCGCGGCATCGCCAAGGTGGTGAGCGGCCTGCGCGGCGCCCCCGCGGCGGCTGAGAAGAAGCAGGGCGAGTGAGCTAAGGTCGCCCCTCGCCTCCACACGCGCCGTCGGCCCCCCAGGGGGCGGCGGCGCGTCCCCTCTCTGAGCCTGAGCGGTCTGGGCGCGCCACGGTCGGCCTCTGACCACGTTTCATGGAGCATCCGGTGAGCGAAGCACAAGCAGTAGACGCCGCGGTCACGGGCGGCGGCAACTATGAGGTGATCCGCGCCCGGCTCATCAAGGCCGGGGACGAGCTCGCGCGCCGCGCCGAGGCGCTCAACGCCGAGCGAAAGTCCCGCTTCGGCGGCACCGAGCTGTCCATCATCGCGAACACCCGCGTGCGCACCGAGGCCGCGTGCCTGCCCCGGGCCGTGCTCCAGGTGCAGGGCCGCCTCGTCTTCGGCTTCAACGTCACGACCTTCCGCAAGAAGATCGAGCTCGCCGACCTGTTCTCGGTCCACAAGCTCATCCAGGCCCAAGACGGCCTGGAGTTTGAGCCCGTCTCGTTTGATGAGACGCCCTGGCTCAAAGACGCGAACTTCGTGCGTGAGCTGGACCAGCTCTTCGAGTTTTACCGCGACACCCGCCTCTTGCAGCTCCGGCAGACCGAGCGCGCGAAGCTCCTCGCCATCTTCCAGGTGGGCCAGACCCACAAAGACATCAAGGTCTTCCGCTGGTCCGTAGACTCCACCGGCGCGCCCACCTACATCGACGATCGGGGCGAGCGAGACAACGTCGTCCCCGAGCAGACGCCGTTTGACTGGAAGACCCCGAGCCGCGAGGACTACGTCTCCGGGCGCAGCCCCCACATCGCCATCCTCGGCAAATGTTTTGTGGAGACCATCGGCGGCGACCTCACCGTCAAGATCGAGGACAACACCGAGAGCGGCCAAGGCATCTTCTCCGAGCCCGTGGACGATCCCAAACAGTCCTTGGACGACGCGCAGTTCCAATACTGCGCCGTCGGGCCGCTCATCTTGATCAAGGTGCTGCCCTACCGCGAGAAGGTCTGGCGCCACCTCATCTTCAACACGATCACCCGCTCCGTCGTGCGCATCGACGCCATCGGCCAGTCCGCCGTGCCCCTCGACGAGGGCCACGGCCTCGTCTTCCCCAAGGGCTATTACCTCCGGACGGGTGAGCACAAGCTGTTTGACTTCGACACCGAGGGGCTTGAGCTCAAGCGTGTGATGCGCTCGCCCAACGGCGAGGACGTCCTGTACATCTTCCGTCGGCCCACCGACGGCCACATCGTGCTCTTCCCGTACAACAAGATCCGCCAAGAGGTGCAGACGCCGATTCAGGCCCACGGCACGACCGTGTTTGAGGACGGCAAGCTCGTCGTCTTCCGCATGGTGTCTGAAGAGCCCACGAAGGTTCACCCGGTGCAGATCTGGCAGACGCCGTTCTGCTCGGACGTGTACTACGCGGCCTTGCCCACCGACGGCTCTCTGTACGCGAAGATCGGCAACGCTGAGCTGGTGCGCGGCATCTCGGATGCCTTGGCCCTGCAGCGCCTGATCAAGAACACCGAGCCCACCCGGCAGGTGTTTGAGGATCTCACCCGGGCCTGCACCCGGGCCATCGACACCTACCATTGGCTCGCCAACGCGGAGCTCGGCGATCTCGCCTCGGTGATCACCGACATCCGGCGCACGGGTGAGCTGATCATCGACGAGTTTGAGAAGGTCCAGACCTTACGCCGCGAGGCCACCCTGGCCCTCGCCGAGGCCGAGAAGACCCAGAACCGCCTGCTCATCGACACCAAGGTCGGCGACTGGCGTGAGGTCGAGCAGTTCCTCATCGCGATGACGTCTCTGCGCCGCCAGCGTGGGCACCTCATCAGCCTCAAAGAGGTCAAGTTTATCGATCTCGCCCGGGTGGACGTGCTGGAGAAGCAGGTCATCGAGGCGTTTGACGCGGTGAGCCGGTCCTGCGTCACGTTCTTGTTGGGCGGCACGGCGTTTAAGCCGATGTTGGTCCGCATCGAGGCCCTGCCCCCGCGCGGCGAGGCCATCCAGAAGGCGCATGAGATCAAGCCGCTGCTGGATGAGCTGGAGGTGGTCAGCGAGGGCCTCAACCTGCTCGCCGAGGTGGTCGGTGGGCTCAACGTAGACGACCCCACCTCCCGCACCACCATCTTGGAGGGCGTGTCCGAGGTCTTCTCCCAGCTCAACCGGGCCCGGGCGAGCCTCACCGGGCGCCAGAAGCAGCTCGCCGTCGCTGAAGGCAAGGCCGAGTTCGGCGCGCAGTTTAAGCTGCTCAGCCAGTCCGTCTCAAACGCCATCACCTTGGCCGACACCCCCGAGCGCTGTGACGAGCAGCTCTCGAAGCTCATGCTCCAGGTCGAGGAGCTAGAGGGCCGGTTTGGTGAGCTTGAGGAGTTTTTGCCCGAGCTGGCGTCCAAACGGGAGGAGATCTACGAGGCGCTCAGCGGCCGCAAACAGACGCTCCTCGACGCCCGCCAGCGCCGGGTCGAGGCCATCCTCAACGCCGCCGGGCGCATCCTAGAGGGCATCGGCCGCCGCGCCCGCACCTTTAAGGCTGAAGACGAGCTGAACACCTACTTCGCGTCCGACGCCATGGTGCTCAAGCTGCGGCAGAGCGCCGATCAGCTCCGAGACTTAGGCGACACGGTCAAGGCTGAAGAGCTCGAAGGCCGCCTGAAGTCCGCCCGCCAAGACGCCGTGCGCACTCTGCGCGACGCGACGGAGCTGTTTGAGGGCGGCGGCGATCTCATCCGTTTCGGTCGCCACCAGTTCACGGTGAACACGCAGCCCTTGGAGCTGACGCTCGTGCCCAAAGGGGAGGGCATGGCGCTGCACCTCACGGGCACCGACTTCCACGAGCCGGTCAACGACGCCGAGTTTGAGGCGACGCGCCCGTTCTGGACACAGACGGTCGTGTCTGAGACCGAGACGGTCTACCGTGGCGAATACCTCGCGGTGTCGATGCTCTTCGCCGCTGAAGCCGGTCGCGCCGGGCTCAGCGTCTCGGGCCTCCAGACGGCGGCCTTGGGCGAGGGCGGGCTCTTGGCCCTGGTGCGCGCGTACTCCGCCGATCGGTACGACGAGGGCTATGAGCGCGGCGTACACGACCACGACGCGGCGCTGATTCTGGACAAGCTCCTCGCCGCCCGCAGCACCGCGGGCACCCTACGTTTCCCGTCGCCCCTGCGCGCCGCCGCCGCCATGGCCTGGGCTCTGCTCACCGACAAGGACCGCCGCGAACGTTTCGCCCGCCGGGCCCGCAGCCTGCGCCGCCTGCGCGACGCCTTCGGCAGCCACCCGGCCTGGGACCAGCTCGCCGATGAGCTCGGTGAGCTGACGGGGGCCACGGTCACCGCCTTGCGCCTGCGTGAGACGGCGCTCGACGCCACCTC
>JBEAVX010000236.1:0-4095 GCA_041160755.1 Pseudomonadota bacterium | reverse complement strand
CCCCTTCGCCGCGCCCCTCTACCAACCCCCCAACCCCGGTCCGGGTCATCATTTGTCAAGTTCCTAGTGACTCCGTTTAGAGTCACGGGTATCCTGGCCCCATGAAGCGCACGTTCCCCCTGCGTCCTGCCCTGCTCCTCCCCCTCGCGCTGGCCCTCGCCTGTGAGCGTGGGCGCCGAGGCGACGACCCCGTGGTGGAGGCCGAGGTCTGCGACGCGCCGTCATCGCCGCCGCGCCAGCTCCGCCTGCTCACCCGGCGCGAGTACAACCGCACCGTCGAGGATCTCTTCGGCGGCGGCTCCGGCGCGTCCTGTGACGACGACGCCGACTGCGACATCGCCACGGAGTCTTGCTCCGGCGGCGCCTGCCTGGCCGACCCCTGCACCCTGCACACCTTCGTGTTTGACCCGAACGGCGCCAGCGTGGGCCGGGTGCATGTCGCGGGCACCTTCAACGGCTGGCCAGGCACCGAGGCCGCCGGGGGCTGGCCCATGGAGTACGTCGCTGAGCTCGGCCTGTGGGTCACCAAACGCGCCTTGGACGAGGGCCAGCACCAGTACAAGTTTGTGGTGGATGAGTCCACCTGGGTTCACGACACGGCGAACGGCGTCACCGTCGATGACGGCTACGGCGGCTACAACTCCGTGCTCAACCTGGAGTGTGGCGACGCCGAGCAGCTCGCCGCCGAGTTCCCCTCGGAGACCCGCCCCAAAGGGTTCGGCTACGACAACCACGCGGCCTCGGCCATCGTCAGCGCGACCCACGTCGAGATGTACCTTCGCGCCGCCGAGACGCTCTCCGAGCGCGCCCTGCGGGATCTCCCCTCCATCTTGGCCTGTGATCCCGATGAGCTCGGCGAGACGGCCTGCCTCACCACGCTCATCGAAGACTTTGGCCGCCGCGCCTGGCGCCGCCCGCTCACCGCCGCCCAGGTGGAGCGCCTGCTCACCCGGGCCTTGGCTGAAGACAGCTTCGAGGACGGCGTCGCGGTCGTCATCCAGGCGCTCCTCACCAGCCCCTATTTTCTCTATCGTTCGGAGCTGGGCCAAGGCGCCGCGGGCGGGGTGTACGTGCTGACCGACCACGAGATCGCCGCCGCGCTCTCGTACACCCTCTGGGGCACCACCCCCGATGAGGCCCTGCTCGCCGCCGCCGACGCCGGGGAGCTGCGCACGGCCGAACAACGAGACGCCGCCGCCCGCCGCCTGCTCGCCGACCCCCGCGCTCGGGCGCACCTCCAAGACTTCGCGGTGATGTGGTTGGAGATCGAGTCCAATGAGACGGCGAGCAAGGCGAGCTGGGTCGAGGACGACTTCCCCGCCCTGCGTGAAGACATGGAGGCCGAGGTCCGCGCGTTCTTTGAGCACGTCGTGTTTGACGGCGCGGGCACCGTAGACTCTCTGCTCACCAGCCGCACCACCTATGTCGACGCCGATCTCGCCGAGCTCTACGGCCTCACCGGGGTCAGCGGGCAGAGCTTGGAGGAGGTCACCCTGCCCGACGGCCAGCGCGGCGGGGTGCTGGGCTTGGGCGCGGTGCTCGCCGCCACGTCTCACTCCGACAGCAGCTCGCCGATCTTGCGCGGCCTGTTTGTGCGGGAGCGGCTCCTGTGTCAGCCCTTGGGCACGCCCCCCGCCGACGTCCCGGCCATCCCCGAGATCGCGTCAGACGCCACCACCCGCGAGCGGTTTGAGCAGCACACCTCCGACCCGGTCTGCGCGTCCTGCCACCAGTACATCGACCCCGTCGGCTTCGGGTTTGAGGCCTATGACGCCGTGGGCCGCTATCGTGAGGAGGAGGGCGGCAAACCCGTGGACGCCTCGGGCGACATGGTGGACGTGGAGCTGATGGGCGCGGGCACCCACGCCCCGTTCTTCACCTTGGGTGAGCTGGGCGGGATCCTCGCCGAGAGCGACGCCGCCCAGGTGTGTTTCACCCGCAACGTGTGGCGGTTCACGATGGGGTTTGAGGAGGAGTCCGGCGATCTGTGCGCCATCGAGGCCCTGACCGCCGAGAGCGCGGACGTTCAGGATCTGCTCATCCAGCTCATCACCAGCCCAGAGTTTGTGCAGCGGGAGCAACGATGATCCCCCCCTTCGTCAGACATCTCCACGCGCTGCGTCGCCAAGGTGTTCGCCACCCGCGGGGCCTCACCCGCCGCGCGCTGCTCCAAGGCGCGGCGGCCTCCGCCTTGGCGATCCCCGCCTTCGGCCTGCTCCGGCCCGAGGCCCGCGCGGCCGCCGGCCTCGCCGAGCGCATCATCTTCTTCTACTTCCCCGACGGCGTGCCCGGCCCCAGCCAAGACGGCGAGGCGAGCCTCTGGCACGCCACGGGCTCCGAGAGCTCCTTCACCTTGGGCGAGGCGCTCAAGGGGCTCGACCCCTGGAAGGATCGTTGCCTGTTCTTCAACGGCCTCTCCTTGGGCGCGACCGACACCGGCTCCCACCCCGGCGGCGCCAAGAAGCTCCTCACGGCGACGGACTACGGCAACAACGAGTCCATCGACCAGCACCTCTCGCGCACCGTCGGCGCGGACGCCTATTGGCGCCACCTCAGCCTCGGCGTGATGTCCAAGGCCGACAACGCCTCGGGCGACAAGCTCATCTCGTATGTCGGCCCAGGCGCGCCGCTCTCTCCAGAGGACAACCCCGCGACGGCGTTCGGCCTGCTCTTTGGGGACGGCGGCGGATCCAGCACAGACGGCGGAGAGCCCGACGCCACGGCCCTGCGGCGGGCGAGCGTGCTCGACGCCACCCTAGAGGATCTGGAGGAGCTTCGCCTGCAGCTCGACGGCGGCGAGCGCGCCAAGCTCGATCTCCACGTCGAGGCCGTGCGTGAGGTGGAGCGCCGCGTGACGGGCAGCAGCGGCGGCGGGGGCGGCGGCACCGGGAGCTGCGAGGTGCCCGCGCTCTCCGACGCCTTCACCTCGGAGGAGCTCTACGACCCCGCGCGTTTCCCCGACCTGCTCAAGACCCAGATCGACCTCATGGTGCTGAGCATGGCCTGCGGCCTCACCCGGGTGGGCACAATTCAATGCAGCCACCACACGAGCGAGCTGTTGATGAGCCGCTTCCCAGGCACGGAGATGTACGATCCGTCCTACGACATGCGCAGCCATCAGGCGTCGCATTATGGGTCCAAACACGAC
The DNA here is from genome assembly GCA_041160755.1 of Pseudomonadota bacterium. Lineage (GTDB taxonomy): Bacteria > Myxococcota_A > UBA796 > UBA796 > CAJQPC01 > JADKFE01. Next base: position 947 of record JBEAVX010000236.1, on the reverse strand, counting down.
TGGAGCAAGCGCGAGTTTAAGGCCTTTGTGCAGCAGCGCCAGTATTGGGTAGACCAGTTCGCCTACCTCCTGGAGCGCCTCGACGCCATGCCCGAGGGCGACGGCACGATGTTGGACAACAGCCTCGTGGTGCTCTGTACCGAGGTCTGCGACGGCAACACCCACCTGCACGACAACATGCCGTTCGTGGTGGCGGGCGGCGGCGGCGGGGCGATCCACAACGGTCGCCTGCTCCAGTACGGCTACGAGCGCCACGGCAAGCTCTTCGTGAGCCTCGCCCGCGCGCTGGGCGAGGACCTGTGGAGCTTCGGCGACGCGGCCTCGGGCGATCTGTACGGGGTGCTGCGGTAGAGGGCCTGTGGCGTGGCCCCGCGGGTCCAAGCGCGCGGGTCTCCTCAGCGCGGACGGACGCTGGCCAGCGCCGGCTCCCCGCTCACCCGCCGCGTCATCCCGATCCCGCCACGAGGCTGGGGCGAAGGCTCACGGGGACATCCCGCACGGTCACGGCCTCGGCGAACCCGTTGCCTGACTGGTTCATCCACACCCGGCAGGCGTCGGGGCCGAGGGTTAGCAGGTCGGTGGGGCCGGTGCCGTCGATGTCGATCAGGCGCAGGCGCGCGGGGTCGAAGCGGTCGGGGTGGTCGAAGCGCGGCGCGGACTTCATGCGCACCTTGGCGCCGAAGCGGCCGCGCCCCAAGGCGGGCCAAGTACAGACGCTGCCGTTTCGCACGCGGACCACGTCGGGGAGGCCGTCGCCGGTCATGTCGGCGAGGTAGACCTCTGCGCCGTCGCGGGAGAACAAGAAGCGGGGGCCGAGGTCGTCGTCGGCGGGCATCGGCACACGAACGGGCGGGCCGAATCCGTCGCGGCCGAGGGAGGGGTAGAAGATGAGGGCGTCGCCTTCAGTGATGATCAGGTCGGCGAAGCCGTCGCCGTCTACGTCGATG
>JBEAVX010000214.1:0-4270 GCA_041160755.1 Pseudomonadota bacterium | reverse complement strand
CGGAAGAGAGGCGTCGGGGCGGGCCTTCACCCAAGCGCTCAGCCGGGCGGCGACGGAGGCCAAGGCCGCCGGGGTCTGGGCGGAGATCACGACGGGGAGCGGAACGTCAGAGTTTGCAGGCGGTGTGTAGGGTTCGGCGGGCGCCCGGCGCGGCGCCTGCTCCAGCACGACGTGGGCGTTCGTGCCGCTCAAGGCGTAGGCGCTCACCCCGGCCCGGCGCGGCCCGGCGGTCTCCTCAAAGTGAGTGAGCCGGGTGTTCACCACCACCGGCAGCGAGTCCCAGGCGATCCTCGGGTTGGGCCCTCGGTGATGCAGGCTCGCCGGGATCTGCCCCTTCGCCACGCAGAGCGCGGCCTTGATCAGCCCGGTGACGCCCGCGGCGCACTCCCCGTGGCCCAGGTTCGTCTTCACCGAGCCGATGCGCAGCGGGGTCGTGCGCCCCGCACCATAGGCCTGGGCCAAGGCCTCCACCTCGATCGGGTCGCCGATCGGCGTGCCCGTGCCGTGGCACTCCACATACGACACCGACGCCGGGTCCAGGCCACCATCCCGCAGCGCGTCGCGGATCACCTCGGCTTGGGCGAGGCCGCTCGGCGCCATGGGGCCGTCGCTGCGGCCGTCTTGGTTCACGGCGCTGCCCCGGAGCACGGCGAGCACCTCGTCACCGTCTCGGAGCGCGTCGGAGAGCCGCTTGAGCAGCACCACGCCGCAGCCCTCGCCGCGAACGTAGCCGTCGGCGTCGTCGGAGAAGCTGTGGCAGCGCCCCGTCGGCGACAAGGCGCGGAGCTGGCTCAGCCACACCTGGGGCTCGGGGGAGAGCAGCACGTTCACGCCCCCGGCCAAGGCGAGGTCACACTCTCCGGCGCGTAGGGCGCGCATCGCGAGGTGAACCGTCACGAGGCTCGACGAGCAGGCCGTGTCGACGGCCATGTTCGGCCCCCGCAGGCCGAAGACGTAGCTGATCCGCCCGATCATCGGCGCGTGGATCGTGCCCAGGCCCGACCAGGGGTCGATCTGGTTCACGTCGGCGATGGCCCGCCACTGGTACTCCGTGCCGCTGAGCCCCATGTACACGCCCACCCGGGCGCCGTCGGTCTCGGCCACGCCCGCGCGCTCAAAGGCCTCCCAGACACACTCCAACACGAGGCGCTCTTGGGGATCGACGCTCCGGGCCTCACGCGGGGAGAAGCCGAACAAGGCGTGGTCAAACCCCGTGAGGTCGCCCAGCAAGGCGGCCCAGCGGGAGACGGTCTTGCCCGGGGTGTCGGGCCGAGGGTCGTACCAGGCGTCGATGTCGAACCGATCGGGCGGGATCTCGGCGACGGTGTCGGTCTCGGCGAGGAGCAGCTCCCACAGGGCCTCGGGGCTCGTGACGCCGCCGGGGAGGCGACAGGCCGCGGAGATGATGGCGATGGGCTCGTGGGCGTCCCGGGCGGCGCTCGTCTGCGTCGTGTTCGTGCGCTCACCCAGCGCCTCCACCAGCCCGGCCACGGTGGGGTGACTGTAGAGCAGGCTCGGCGAGATCGGCCGGCCCAGGTGCGCCTCCAGGGCGGCGGCGAGGGCCACCTGGGCGCTGGAGTCCAAGCCCAGCTCCGCCAGAGGCCGCCGGGGGTCCACGGCGCCGACGGGCAGGCCCGCCACCTTGGCGACCTCCGCGCGGATCCAGTCCGCGAGCCCCAAGGCCGGGGCCTCCGCCGCCAAGGCGCTCCGGGGGGCGTCCCAGCGGGCCAGGATCTCCAGCGTTCCGTCGAGCAGGGCCTGTTTGGTGGCCCGGCGCTGCACCTTGCCGCTGGAGGTCTTGGGCAGCTCGCCCGGCGGGAGGAGCACGATCACCGCCGCCGCGACGCCCAGCTCGGCGCCGATCGCCCCACGAAGCTCGGCGAAGACCGCCTCGGCGTCGATGGGCCCGCGCCGACGGTCCACCTCGGCGACCACGGCGACCCGCTCCTCACCGTCCACCTCCCACACAAACGCCGCCGCGCAGCCGCCGCGCACCTGGGCCACAGACTCGGCGGCGGCCTCGACGTCTTGGGGGTAGAGGTTGCGGCCACCCAAGATGATGAGGTCCTTCTCGCGGCCGGTGAGCACCAGCTCGTCGCCCACAAAGCAGCCCAGGTCCCCGGTGCGTAAGAACGGGCCCTCGTCGCTGCCATGAATCCGCGCGCCGAAGGTCTGCGCGGTCTCTTCAGGCCGCCCCCAGTACCCTTGGGCCACCGACGGCGAGCGCACCCACACCTCGCCGATCTCGCCGGGCTCGCAGCGCTCCATCGTGCTTGGGCGCACGATCTCCACCTGGGTCTCGGGGCCGGGCACGCCCAAGCCGGTGAGCCCACGGGCCTCGGGATCCTCGGGCGGGGCGAGGGTGAGGCGCCCGGCGGCGAGGTCCGCCCGGCGCACGGTGAGGAGCGTCGGCGGCGCGGTCACCTCGGGCATGGTCACGCACAGCGTCGCCTCGGCGAGCCCATAGCCCGCGAACCAGCTCTCCCAGGCCAATCCGCAGCCCTTAAACCGCTCGTAGAACCGACGCAGGGTGTCCGGGCGCACGGGCTCGGCGGCGTTGACGATGACCTTCCACGACGAGAGGTCGAGGCGGGCGAGGTCGTCGTCGGTGACCTTCTTCGCGCAGAGGTCATAGGCGAAGTTGGGCCCGCCGCCGGTCACCCCTCGGTAGCGGGTGACGGCGTGTAACCACCGCGCCGGGCGCCGCAGAAAGTCCAGAGGCGACATCAACACGCCCAAGCTCGCGGTGTGCATCGTGTGCAGGATGTTGCCGACGAGGCCGAGGTCATGGAACACCGGCAGCCAGCCCACCACGACGCTCTCGAAGCGCTGGCCTTGGGTGGCCCAAGACTGCCCGAGCTGGTGCATCATGTTGCCGTGGCTGACCATCACCCCTTTGGGCCGCCCGGTGGAGCCCGAGGTGTACTGCAAGAGCGCGAGCTGATCCGGCCTGGCCGGGGTGACGTGGTGGTCGTCCCCCAGCGCGCCGTCCGTGGTGAGCCAGGGCAAGGCGCCGAGCTCCGGGGCGTGCTCCAAGGTGAGCGCGGCGAAGGCCGCCAGAGCCTCGGTGGTGAGCACGGCCTTGGCGCCCGCGTCTTCAGCGATGGCCCGGAGGCGCGGCGCGCTGCGCTCCAGCCGGGCCGGGTCGGGCGGGTACGCGGGCACGGCGACGGCCCCAGCGTAGAGGCAGGCAAAAAAGCCGACGATGAAGTCCAACCCCGGCGGGAACACCAGCAGCACCCGCTCCCCGACGAGGCCCAAGGCCACGAGCCGCGCGGCCAAGGCCCCGGCCTGCCGGTCCAGCGCGGCGTAGGTGAGCCGTGCGCCCTCGGTCTCCCCGTCCTCCAAGAACAGGTAGCCCACGTCACCGTGGCTCTGGGCGCGGCCGCGCAGGAGCGCCACGAGATCCAAATAGCCTAAGGACGGCGTTGGGCTTGGGTTATGGGGCATGTCGTCATCCTGGACGAGTGGGTGTCAGAGTTTTGCACAGCGCGTCAGGGTTCGCTGGGTCCACCGCCGGGCGTGGGCAGAGGGCCAGGGCTCCACGGCAGGTCGTGGCCCTCTCCCGGCGCGGGCAGGCGCACCGAACGTAAGGCGCCGTCCGCCCAGGTGAACACCCGCCAGCGGGGGTCGGACAAGGGCGGGTCGAAGGTGAAGGTGAGCGACTTGGGCGCACCGTCGAGGTCCGCCTCAGCGCGGGTGACGGTGAGCCCCTCCCGCGCCCAGCGCGCCGGGCTCGTCTGGGCGTCCTCAGGGCGCAGAAAGAGCCGCTCCAAGGGCTGATCCCACAGCCGCCCCGAGGCCAAGGTGAGGGTCAAGGTGTCGTCGCTGACCCGCTCCAGGCGGTGATCCGTCGGGCTCGCCGAGAGCACGATCAGCCGATCCGGGGCCGGGCCCCCCTCGGCGACCAGCCGCGCGGGGATCAAGGTGAGCGCCGTCCAGGCGTCGGGCATCGTGAGCACGAGCACGAAGGTGTCCGGCGGCATCGGCGAGGGCAGCTCGGCGTCCTCAGCGGCACGGCGAAGGTCTTCAGCGAAGCCCGCGACCACCCGGAGCTGGGGCGGGATCATCAAGGCGCCGAAGATCGCGCCGAGGATCAACGGCGACAAGACGACGAGCCCCCGGCGCTCCCCCACCTCCCGCCAGCGGGCGCGGTGGTGCTCCACGAGCGCGGCGAGGACCATCACGCTCCCCAAGGTCATCCACAGCACGAGGCGCCCGCCCGGGGCGGCCACGGTGAAGATCGGCAGGCCGGTGAGCGCCCCCAAGA
>JBEAVX010000204.1:0-4674 GCA_041160755.1 Pseudomonadota bacterium | reverse complement strand
TCTTCGCCGTCGAGGAGGCCGTCGTTGTCGGAGTCGTCGTCGAGGCTGTCGGGGACGCCGTCGCCGTCGGAGTCGCCGTCGAACTCGTCCACCGAGGGCACGCCGTCGTTGTCGTCGTCGACGTCGATGAAGTCGTCGAGACCGTCCTCATCGCCATCAGGCAGGCCACAATCGACGTACACGCCGATGACGTCGAAGAAGTTGCCGACGCTGTCGCTGCCGCTGCCCGTCGAGACGGCCTCAAAGCCGAGGCGGGTGGTCTCGCTGGTGGCGGTGAAGGAGCTGGTGTACACGCCCCAGGCCGTGGTGTCGTCGGTGTAGATGTCGGTCTCGACGCCATCGACGAGGAAACGGGCGACGTCCGTGCCGGTGCGGGCGCGGTGGGCGACGGCGAGGCTGTAGGTGACGCCGATCTCCGTGGCGACCTCTTGGTAGAGCTCCCCGGCCACGTTGGCGTTCAGCTCGGCGAACTGGTTGCCCGCGTAAGAGGGCACGCCGTTGAAGCCCGTGGACCAGATCTCGATGTAGCCCGTGGTGTCGGTGGTGAACCAGCCGGGGACGGAGTCCTGCAGGAAGAGGCCGTAAGAGCCCAGGCTGAGCGCGGGCTCCTCAAACCCGGCGTTCTCCAACAGCGACTCGCCGTTCGGGCAGTCGGTCGTGCCTTCGCCGCTGGCGACGGCGTCGGGGATGCCGTACTCGTTCACGTCGCCGTCGAGCGCGCCGTCATCGTCACCATCAAAGTCACCGTAGCCGGCCTCTTCAGCGTCGCTGCGGCCGTCGTTGTCGCTGTCGGTGTCCAGCGTGTTGGGGACGCCGTCGCCGTCGGTGTCAGCGCCCTCAACCTCGGTCCAGTCGGGCACGCCGTCGTTGTCGTCGTCGCGGTCGCCGATGTCGGCGAGGCCGTCGCCGTCGGTGTCAACGTCGGGGGTGAGGGGGTCAGAGCCGTACTCGTTGACCTCGTCGCCGTCGGTGAGGCCGTCGCCGTCGGTGTCCTCCGTGGCGGGGTCGGTGCCGCTGTCGACCTCCTCCGCGTCGCTGAGGCCGTCGTCGTCGGTGTCGGTGTCGTTGATGTCCGTGGCGTACTCACACTCTTCTTCGGCGTCGATGAGGCCGTCGCCGTCGGTGTCGATGCTGCCGTCCACCACGTCCACGGTGAACACCGAGGAGAGGTCGGAGTCCACGAAGGTGTAGGTGTCGAGGTAGGAGGCGTTGCCCTTGCCCGAGCCGGAGAAGTTGCCCCACGAGCGGGCGTTGACGTTCGGGGACTCGGCGTCAGCGTAGGCCCCGCTGGCGATGCCCGTGCCGCCTGAGGCCTCCAGGCCCTTGGAGCCGTTGGGCATCGCCACCTCGGCGCCCTGGACCTCGGCGTCGTTCCAGTACATGTCGAGGCCGGTGCGGCCCAAGGCGGCGTCCACCAAGAACAGGCGGAAGCCCTCGTAGCTGGTCTCGATGTCGACGCCGACGTAGTGGAACTCGCCGACGGTGATCAGCGCCACGCAGTTGTAGGTGCCGGTGGCGACGTAGTTCCCGTTGTTGTCTGTGCCATCCCAGGTGGTCGAGTTCTCGCCCGAGGTGACCGAGAACAAGAGGTGGAGGTCATCATCGCTGGTGAGGTCGTAGTCGCCGTCGCCGTTGAGGTCACAGATGATGTGGCCCGTGCCGTCGGAGCCGCTGGTGACCACAAACTCGCCCGTGGTGTAGCCCGGCGCGAGGTAGTCACACTCCTCTTCACCCGAGGTGAACTTGGGCGAAGACACCGTCGGCGCGGTGAACGAGTAGGTCGCCAACGACGGCGGGTTGACGTAGATCGGGAACTCCGGCGTGAGCGTGCCGGAGTAGGTGGAGCGACCGTTGGCGCCCGACACACCGACGCTGTTCGCGGCGAGGGTCCAGGCGAAGCCCGAGAGGCCGTTGGTCTTCATCTCGATGACGGCGCTGTCCGAGCCGCTCTCGACCAAGGCGTACACGCTGCCGTTGTACGAGCCGCTGTCACCGAAGGTGCCGGTGCTGAAGTTCCAGGAGTAGGCCCAGAGGCGGCCATAGCCGGGGTCGGTCTGCCCGACGACGGTGAGATCCCAGCTCGACGTGCCCTGGTTGCTCAGGCTGATCGTGTAGGTGCCGTTGGCGGTGAGGGTCTTGGTGCTGCCTGAGCTGATCGAGCCCAGGGACGTGCCCGAGGGGTCGGTGATCGTCGCCGAGCCCGAGCCGGTCCACGAGATCGACTCGACGGTGTAGTCGAGGATGTCAACGTAGACGGTGCCACCGGTGAATCCTTGGGTGGTCGTCCACTGCGCGCTGCCCTCGGCGTAGGCGAGGTTCGGGAGACTGAGGGCGGCCAGCGCGAGCAGCAGCGCGGCGCTGTTTCCTGCGCCGGACGCGAGCTTGTTGACGGGAATCTTGGGGCGCATCTTGTTCTCCAGGGGTGCGTAGGGACGCGATAGGGGAGTTTTGTCGCCCACAGTATTAGCCTTGAGGAGCGCAGGAGATCAAATCGAATATGGTCAATCCGCATCGAAAGCAATTTCAGTGAGAGGCTTTGGAGCGGGGGCCCCGTCTGTGAAGTACACTCAGCGCCATGACCCACCGCCATGCTCTCGCTCCTGCGCTGCTGCTCGTCCTCGGCTGCACCCCTGAGCCCGTCGTGAACCCCGACCGGTTCTCTGGCGACGCGGCCTTGTCTTGGACCGGCGGCCCCTGGGCCCAGGAGGACGCCGCGTTGACCAGCGCGGGCTGGGCCCAGCTCGACGGCGACGGCTTCGCCACCTACGCCGCCACCGATGACGCCGGCGTCCACGAGCTGACGTTGATCTTGGGATCGCTGACGCCGGGCCCGGCGGACGTTCGGTGGGTGCGCCAGCGCTACGGGAACGTTCATGTCCTCGGCGACGGCGCGGGCTGCGAAGGGGAGCTCTTTGAGGTCGAGGCGTCCTTGGGCGCGGAGATCGTGTGTGAGGGCCTCTTGCCCGAGACCGGGCTCAACGAGGGCGAAGGGCCGGTCACCCTGACCGTGAGCCTCTCCGGCGGCGCGCTGACCACAGGCGTCGGCCGCGCGGCCTTGCTCACCCCGGACTGGCTCACGCTCACCCCGGCGCTCGTGCCTCCGGCCGGGGCCGAGGTGGGCGCCTTGGACGTGGACCGCGCCGCGCTCATCCCTTGGCGTGACGGCGCCTTCTGGGCGCTCTTTGAGGCCAGCGACGACGGCTCCTTCGACGATCTGCTCCTGCGGATCACCCACGCCGGGGAGCGGATCACCGTCGACAAGGAGCCCTTAGACGCCGCCCAAGGCGCGGTGCGCCTGACCTTGGCCGGGGACACCGAGATCACCGCCGCCGTCGAGGGCTCGGGCGAAGAGCAGACCGGCGCGCAGCTCACCTTGACCTTGTGGGACGACGTGAACGCTGGGTCCGAGCAGGTGGTGGTCAACGTCCGGTAGACTGAGCGCCTCATCGGCTCGGAGCGAGAGATGCTGGCAGATCGTGAAGGTCAGGTGCGTGTGCGGGCGAACTTCCCTGGCGGCGTCGAGCTGCTCGTGCGCCCCGGCGACACCGTCTATCGGGGCCAAGGCCTCGTGATCGTCGAGGGAGACCGCGAGGTCGAGCGCCTGAGCGCCCGCAAACGCGCCGTCGTCGTCGAGGTGAAGGTGAAGGAGGGCGAAGAGGTCGCCGAGGGCGCGCTGCTCCTCGTCTTGCGGGAGCTGCCCGAGGAGGGTGAGGGCGGGTGAGCGGCGGTTGAGGTTAGGCCTCGCTCACTCACAGGTCGCCTTCCCTTGGCAGGTCCAGCGCGCCTCGGACTCGGCGTAGGTGCATTGTTCGCTGCCGTCGCAGTCGCCGTCATCGTCGCAGGCGTCTTCAGCGGTGTGGCAGCGCTGGGCCGCCGCGCCTTGGCAGGCGTCCAGGGCCACGCCGCAGAGCTCCCCGCCGCAGTCCTCAGGGCCATCACACGCGCTGGGCAGGCAGGTGTTGATGTGCATGATGTTGTGCGCGGCTTGGGTAGGATCCCGTCGGCTGGCGCAGAAACACACCTCGTCCGCGCCGCAGTCGGCGTCGGTGGCGCAGGGGGCGTAACACTCGCAGTGGCCGTAGCCCTCGATGTTGAGCCCGCAGACCTCCCCTTCAGCGCAGTCACAGTCGGCGAGCTGGTCTTCAGGGCAGGCCGCCGGGCCGACGAGCTCGGGGCAGGTCACCGCCGCGTCGCGGATGAAGCCGCCGCCGCCGCCGAGGGTCGCCTCGCAGTAGCGGAGCCCTGACTCGGCCTCGATGGGCTCGTAGTCGGCGTTGATCAGCTCGACGTCTTCGCAGGTCTCCGCCGTCTTGCCACAGCCAAACACCAGCGCCAAGGGCGCCAAACACCACAACATGTTCCGCATCGTGTACCTCACCAAGCCCTGACCTTGGGAGAGCGTAGCACGGGGGGTGGTTGGTGAGCATCAAGTGACAGGCTTCGCTGACTCTACGGCGGCGAGGATCCGATCGAGCATCGTGATGATCTCTGGATCGAAGTCCTCGGGGCGCATATGCTCAATGAGCTGGTAGTAGCTGCCCTTGTTGAGCGGCTTGCGTTTAAGCTGGGTGGCGAAGTCCAAGAAGACGACGTTCAAGAAGTCGTCGGTCGCCTTCATGCTGCTCCACCACGGCGCGCTCCGGTTGGCCATCGCTGCCGGGGTGACGTTGGCCA
>JBEAVX010000165.1:0-4137 GCA_041160755.1 Pseudomonadota bacterium | reverse complement strand
CGCCCCCTCCATGGACTACGCCTCGCCGCCGCCGCCCCCGGTCAAGCCCGGCGACGTTGAGGCGCCTTACGCCGTCGCCGCGTCCACCGAGGGCTACACCAACTACGGCGTCAACCCGATGACGCTCACCGAGAAGGACGCCCAGTCCACCTTCTCCATCGACGTAGACACCGCCTCCTACACCATCTCCCGCCGCAAGCTCCAAGAGGGCGGCATGCCCCCGGTGGACTCGGTGCGGGTGGAGGAGTTCGTCAACTACTTCCCCTACAACTACAGCGCCCCGGGCAAAGAGAGCGGCAGCGCCCCCTTCGCCGTTCACCTGGAGGCCGCGCCGAACCCCTTCGCGCCGAGCCACCACGTCGTGCGGGTCGGCGTGAAGGGCCGGGACACCGAGCAGGTCGAGCGTAAGCCCCTGCACCTCACCTTCTTGGTCGACACCTCGGGCTCGATGTCGAGCAGCGACAAGCTCGGCCTCGCCCAGAAGAGCCTGGAGTACCTCGTGAGCCAGCTCGGCGAGGAGGACACCGTGGCGCTCGTCACCTACGCCGGGTCCACCCAGGTCATGCTGGAGCCGACCAGCGCGGATCAGCGCGCCAAGATCACCGCCGCCATTCAGCGCCTCACCTCCGGCGGCGGCACCGCCATGGGCTCGGGCATGGAGCTCGCCTACCGCATGGCCGACAAGTCCTTCGAGTCGGGCGCTGAGAACCGCGTCATCGTGCTCAGCGACGGCGACGCGAACATCGGCCGCACCAGCCACGACGAGATCCTCGCGGGCATCACCGGCTACGCGAAGAAGGGCATCACGATGTCCACCATCGGCTTCGGCATGGGCAACTACCAAGACACGATGATGGAGCAGCTCGCGAACAAAGGCGACGGAAACTACTACTACATCGACAGCTATGACGAGGCGAAGAAGGTCTTCGGCCAAGACCTCGCGGGCACCATCCAGGTCATCGCCAAGGACGTGAAGATTCAGGTGGAGTTCAACCCCGAGGCCGTGCTCGCCTACCGCCTCATCGGCTACGAGAACCGCGACATCGCCGACCGCGACTTCCGCAACGACGCCGTGGACGCCGGGGAGATCGGCGCCGGGCACATGGTGACCGCGCTCTACGACGTGGTCCTGCGCGACGGTTACCGCGCCGAGGATCTCGCCACCGTCCGCCTGCGCGCCAAGCCCCCGGGCGCGGACGCCCCGGCGAAGGAGTGGTCCACCACGCTCAAGGGCGGCGCGGTTCACTCGGAGCTGGCCTCGGCCTCCAAAGACATGCGCCTCGCCTTTGGCGCCGCCTGCTTCGCCGAGCTTCTGCGCAACAGCCCCTACGCTGAGGAGATGACCTACCAGGCCGTCTACGACATCGTCCGCGCCGCCTCTCGCGGCGGAAAGGAGGAGCTGGAGCTCCAGAAGCTCATCCTCACCGCCGCGGGCTACGCCAACCAGACGGTGAAGGTCGCCACGCGCTGACCGGCGGACCACGCTCCCCTCCCCCACGCGCCCGAGCGGCTCCTCCCGCTCGGGCGCGGTGCTATGCTGGGCCCACCTGCCAAGGAAGGGCTCACCCATGCACAACCGTCTGATCTTCTTGACGCTTCTCCTCACCGCTGCCTGCGCTGACAAGGCCGAGGACGGCGCCGAGACCGGCATCATCGATCCTGGCGACGACACCGGGGAGGTCGTCGACAACGACGGCGACGGCGTCCCGGCGAACGAGGACTGCGACGACGACGACGCCACGGTGAGCCCCAACGCCGCCGAGGTCTGTGACGATCGGGACAACAACTGCGACGGCGCCACGGACGAGGGCACGCTCCTCCCGTTCTACGCCGATGGCGACGGCGACGGTTTCGGGGCTGACGCTCTGGTGATCGAGGCCTGCGAGGCGCCCGAGGGCTACGCGGCCCTGGGTGGCGACTGCGACGACTCAGACGCCGCCTATTTCCCCGGCGCCCCCGAGACCGACTGCGCCGACCCCAACGACTACAACTGCGACGGCTCCACCGGCTACGCCGACGCCGACGGCGACGGCTTCCCGGCCTGTGAGGACTGCGACGACGGCGCCGCCGACGCCAACCCCGGCGCGACCGAGGTCTGCGACGGACTGGACAACGACTGCGACGAGGTGACCGACGAGGACGACGCCGTCGACGCGCCGAGCTGGTACGCCGACACCGACGGCGACGGCCACGGCGACGCAGACTTCCCGATCACCGCCTGCGCCGAGCCCGAGGGCTACGTCCCCACCGATGACGACTGCGAGGACGGCGACGCCGAGGTGAACCCCGACGCCCAAGAGGTCTGCGACGCCCGGGACAACGACTGCGACGGCGCCGTTGACGACGCGGACGCCAGCGTGGACCTCAGCGGCGGCGCCACGACCTACGCCGATCAAGACGGCGACGGCTACGGCGACGCCGACGCCGGAACCTTGGCCTGCGCCGCCCCCGCCGGGGACGTGGCCGACAACACCGACTGCGACGACGACGACGGCGCGGTGAACCCCGGCGCGTCCGAGGTCTGCGACGACCTCGACAACGACTGCGACGGCGCCATCGACGATGACGACGCCTCCCTCGATCTCTCCACCGCCTCCACCTTCTACGTCGACGCGGATCTCGACGGCTACGGCGGCGCCGCCGGGGCCGTGCTCGCCTGCGATCAGCCCGCCGGCGCGGTGACGACGAGCACCGACTGCGATGACAGCGACGACACCGTGAGCCCCGCCGCCACGGAGACCTGCGACGGCGAGGACGACGACTGCGACGGCGTTCCCGATGAAGACGCCGCCGTGCTCGGCGACGCGGCGGCCTGCGCGGCGAGCTCCTGCGCCGAGATCCTCGCCGCCCGGCCCAGCGCGCCGGACGGCGTGTACAGCGTCACCGTGAGCGGGGTCACCCGGGACATGGTCTGCGACATGACGAGCGACGGCGGCGGCTGGACCTTGGTGGCGAACTACGTCTGGCCGGGCTCCACCGCCGGGGTCGCGGGCTGGACGTCCGGCGCGGCCGTGGGCTCGACCACCTCCGATCTCTCCCAGACCTTCAAGCTCAGCGACGCCGACATCAACGTCCTCTCGACGAGCCATTACCGGGCCTGGGGCACGGCGACGATGTGCACCAGCGGGGCCTGCGTCGTGGACATCACGCTCTACTGGAGCGGATCGTGCACCTACAACTCCGGCGCGCACTCCTCCGGCGCCTGCGCCACGGCCTACCGCGACGTGGCCCTCACCGACGCCACCGGCTGGACCGATCCCTGCTCGTGGCACTACGGGCTCACCTCGGCGAGCTGCTCCCGCGGGGTGCCCGAGATGGGGACGTCCCACATCGGGGAGCACGTCTTCGCCGGGGTCGAGGACTCGAGCTCCCACGCCTACGACGGCCGCCCCGGCGAGGATCCCTCCGTCGAGGTGTGGACACGCTGATCCCGTCGCCGTCCGTCGCCGCGGCGCCCCGCGGGATAAGCTGCCTCGCCAAGACGAGAGGACGAGAACCATGGCGCGCGGCGGACTGTACTACGGCGACTATCTCCAGCTTGAGCGCCTGCTCTCGGCCCAGACCGCCGAGAGCGGCAAGCTCGGCCAGGCGGCCCACGATGAGCTGCTGTTCATCATCGTGCACCAGGCCTACGAGCTGTGGTTCAAGCAGATCCTGTTCGAGATGGACGCCGTTCAGGGCATCTTCTCGGCGGATCACGTCGATGACCGCGACGTCGGCACCGCAGCGCGGCTGCTGGGCCGCATCTGGGAGATCCTCAAGCTCGGCGTGCACCAGCTCGACGTGCTGGAGACTATGACGCCGCTCGACTTCTTGGACTTCCGCGACCACCTCGTCCCGGCCTCGGGCTTTCAGTCGGCGCAGTTCCGGCAGATCGAGGTCCGCCTGGGCCTTCGACGCCAAGACCGCATCAACTTTGAGGACAAACCCTTCGACGCCCGGCTGCAGGGCGCCGACCGCGACCGGGTGAACCAGACCGAGCAGGTCGGCACCCTCCACGATCAGGTGGAGGCCTGGCTAGAGCGCACGCCGTTCATCGAGATGGGCGGCTTCACCTTCCGGGAGACCTACCGAAAGGTCGTCACCGACATGCTCAGCCGCGATGAGGAGACGATCCGCACCAACCCGCTGCTGCAA
>JBEAVX010000162.1:0-4320 GCA_041160755.1 Pseudomonadota bacterium | reverse complement strand
CTACCGCCCCGCCCAGGCGGCAGGCCCCCTGCCCGCGCTGGTGTGGATGCACGGCGGGGGCTACCTCATCGGCGCCCCGGAGCAGGACGAGGCGCAGATGGCCGAGCTCGCCGGGGATCTTGGCCTCGTCGTCGTGTCCGTGGACTACCGCCTCGCCCCGGATCACCCCTTCCCGGCGCCGCTGGACGACTGCGCGGCGGCGCTGCGTTGGCTCCTCCACGACGCGGCGGCGCTGGGCGTGCGCCCGGACCGCGTCGCCGTCGGGGGCGCGAGCGCCGGGGCGGGCCTCGCGGCGGCCTTGGCCCAGCGCGCCCACGATGAGGGCCTGGCGGTCGTGTTTCAGCTCCTCGTCTACCCCATGCTCGACGACCGCACGGTCACCCGCGCCGACCTCAACACCGACGAGCACCGCATCTGGAGCCAGACCAGCAACCGCCTCGGCTGGACCGCGTACCTCGGCCAGCCCCCCGGCGCCGAGCGCACCCCACCCTACGCCGCGCCCGCCCGCCGCGAGGGGCTCACCGGCCTGCCCCCGGCCTGGATCGGCGTCGGCACCCTCGACCTGTTCCACGACGAGGACGTCGCCTACGCCCAGCGCCTCACCGCCGCCGGGGTGCCGACGGAGCTGCTCGTGGTGCCCGGCGCCTACCACGGCTTCGACGGCGTTCAGGGCGGCGCGGCGGTGTCCCGGGCGTTTCGGGACGCGGCGAAGGACGCGCTGCGCCGTGGGCTCGGGGTCGTTTCGCCCGTGGACCGCTGAGGCTGGCCCCAGGTCTTGAGGTGTGCGATGGGCTTCTTGGTGTGGCTTGTGGTCTTCTCCGCGGTCTGGATTGGCGTCGCGCGGCTCCTTCGGCGACCGGATGACCGTGCCCGGGAGGTCGCCAAACGCGCCTTCGGCGGCGCTCGTTCGGTCGGGAACACCTTCTTGGGCAGCGCCGGCGGGCAGTCGCTCCCCGAGGTCGAGCCCGGCCCCGACGACGGCCTAGAGCCCGGCGGTCAGAACGTGATTCAGGTCTCGCCACCCGAGGACGAGCCCCCCCGGTGAATCGCCGCTCAGGCCGCCTCCAGCACCAGACGATCGGCGTAGGCTGAGGCGGCGGCGTCTACGTCGGCCTCCCGGGCCCGTCGAAGCAGCTCATCCGGGCCAAAGAGCAGGCCCAGCTCCGGGATGTCGCTCAAGACCGAGCCGACCACGATCGGCAGCATCCAGCGCGCGAGGGTGAGCTGGGTCGGCGAGACGCGGCTGCGCAGATAATGAACGTGGCCCACCTCATCGACGAGGATCTGGGCGAAGAGGGCCTCAACACGGGCCAAGGCCTCGGGCTGGGCGGAGAACAGCGCCCGGGCCTTCTCCAAGAGCAAGGAGAAGATCACGACCCCGACGATCTCTCCGCAGAGCACGGCGATGTCCGAGAGGCCCTCGGGCAGATACACCATCAGCTTCACGAGCAGCTTCGTGCGCGCCGGAGGCTCGGAGACCTCGACGTCGAGGCCCAGAGTCGCCAAGGCGTCCTTCAAGATCCGGGTGTGGTAAAACTCCTCGATCTGGATGAAGGTGTGCGGATCCTCCAAGCGCGCGTCGTGGCGTCGGGGGTTCTCGATGGAGAGCTCGACCCCGAACCGCTCGGAGCGGTTGGTCTTCGCCGTGGCCAAGGCCCACAAGGTCGCCGGGTCGAGGCCGGGCGCGGGGGCGTCGGCGAGGTGGTTCTTGTGGAAGACCTCGGGGTCGATGGGGAGCTTGCCCTGCCAACGAACCGGCGCGGCGTCGATCTCGGCGAAGAATCGCTCCCGCACGTCGAAGCGGCGGGCGGCGAGGTCGGGCACGCCGTCCCGGGCGCGCAGGTAGCTGAGGTAGGCGCTCTGGAACCGGGCTTGTTGTTCGGGGGGCATCGGGGTGAAGGCGTCGCGCATTGGGGTCCTCCTGTCGCCAGCGTAGCGGGCTTGGCAGTTACTGCCAAGTGTGATTTGGCAGTTTCTGCCGTGATCGGTTAAGATGCGCTCCATGAGCCACACCCAGACCTCCCAAGCCGACACCGCCGCCTCGCCCGAGCCCTTGGTGAGCCTCGCTGAGGCCTTGCCCGTGTTCCCGCCGCGCCATGAGCGGGAGCGCCAGGCCCTTGAGGCGTCCCGGGCCGTGGTGGGCCTCTACCTGCGCGAGGGCACGGCGGACCTCTCGGTGCGGCAGCTCGCCGAGCACGCCGGGCTCTCCGAGCGCACGTTCTACCGCACCTTCCCCACCAAAGAGGACACGATCCGCCCCTACGTCGAGGCCGGGCTGCACCACGTCGTCGCCCAGGTGCGCGCCGCGCCCCCCGACCGCGCGCTGCGGGAGGTGCTCATCAGCGCCCACGCGGACCTGCTCGACGCCGCCCTGGCCCACGGCGGCGCCGTCTTCTTGGAGCTGCTGCGCCACAACGAGCCCCTGCGCGCGGTGTGGCTCAAGGTGATCACCGACGCTGAAGGGGCCTTCGCTGAGGTGATCGCCGCGCGGCTGGGCGTCCCGGTGGGCTCCACGCAGGCGCGCCTCGCCGGGGCGGCCGTCGTCACCGCCGGGCGCCTCGCCCTGGAGCCCCAGACCACGGGCGCTCGCCCGAGCGAGGTCTTTGAGCGCTGCCTGGACCTGCTCGGCCCGGCGCTGTTTGAGCCGAGCCCGACCTAAGCGCTCGTCCAGGCCGCGTGGATCGCCGCCAAGAGCGCCTCGCGCCGCGCCTCGGCGTGGACCTCCCCAAGAAGCTCCCCGTCGCGAAACAAGAACATCGCGGGCAGGTGGAACACGTCGAGCTCCGCCGCCACCCCGGGGCTCTCCTCGACGTTCAGCTCATAGAGCGGCGCGGGCAGGTCCGCCGTGAGGGCCAAGAGCAGGGCCTTGACGTGGCGGCAGGCGCCGCAGCCGGGCTTGGTGAGCACGACGAGGCCCGCCGCGCCGGGGGCCTCCAAGGTGCGGAAGAAGCTGTGGTCGTTGAGGCTTTGCATCGGTGTCTCACTGGAGCGCGGCATCGGACGTGTTCTGGTGATTAACTTACAGGGATGGAGAACCCATGAACCTCATCTTCGCGCTCGCCTTCGCCCCCACCAACGCCCTCGCGGGCACCACCTTCGGCGGAGGAGACCTCGGCTTCGTCGGCGAGCTTGACGCCGCTGGCGCCGAGGCCCTCGTCGAGCTGCGCGCCCAGCCCGTCGAGCTTGAGCGCGGCGCCATCGAGCTCGTCTGGGCTCCTTCAGCGCTCTCTTGGGGCATCTACCCCGCCGAGAAGCGCCTCGACCGCGTCGAGGTCACCGTGATGGACGGCCGCCGCGAGTTCAGCTCGGGCAAGTCCGCCGCCCGGTTCTCCGTCGGCACCGTGAGCTTTGACCGCGACCTCGGCTATGTCGATCTGCGCTTCGGCGAGGGCGGCGTCGAGCTGCAGCTCATCGAGCAGCTTCACCTGCAGCTCGGCGTAGACATGCGCCTGCGCGCCTTGGACGCCCGTCTGGGCGCCTTGACCGACGAGGACGTCGAGGAGACCATCCTCACCGCCGTCTTGCTCGGCGTGCCCGCGAGCGTGATCTACCAGCAAGACAACATCGCCGACCACTTCTACGGCGCCGCTGAGCTCGGTGTGCGGCCCTCGGTGGGCCTCGCCGGAGACCGCGCCTTCGTCTACGACATGACCTGGGGCGGCGAGCTGGGCGTCCACATCTTGCGCGAAGAGGAGGCCGACGCCCGCGCGTTCATCGCCTACACCGGCAAGATCGACACCTTCACCGCCCTGGAGGCCGGGCAAGAGCAGCGCCTGACCTTGGGCGCCCGCGCAGACTTCTGAGCCCGCGTGGCCTAGGCCAAGCCCTCTCGTAAGAGATCCTGGCCCCACCACCGCGCCCCGTCGGCGCGGATGAGCGTCGGCACACCACACACGCCCCGGGCCTGGGCCTCCTCGGTGTTGTGTCGCAGCGCATCCTTGACGTCTTGGGCCTCGGCAGCCCGCAGGATCGCCTCGGCGTCGAGGCCTTCAGCGCGGAGCACGGCGGCGACCACCTCAGCCTGGCCGACGTCTTGGCCGTGGCGCCAGAGCGCCCGGTACAAGGGGGCGTTGGCCTCGGGGGCGACGAGGCTCACCCGCATCGGGATCACGCTGCGCACGGGGAAACAGGCGGGGAAGTTGAACGGCACGCCCCAGTAGGCCGCCCAGTCGTTGAGCCCGGTGAACATCGAGGCCTGTTGCCCCGGCGGCATCGCGAACACGGGGATGAGCGGGTTGCCGATGGCCCGGAACAAGGCGCCGAGGAGGATCGGCCGCCAGCGGATCGTCAGGCCACGGGCGGCGGCCAGGGCGGGGGCGA
>JBEAVX010000158.1:0-4379 GCA_041160755.1 Pseudomonadota bacterium | reverse complement strand
TCATCTTGAATAGGTGGTCATGAGGCGTGAGCATCTCCCCGGCTTAGTCCGGGCCTGGGCCAAAAAATGGCCTGCGATCTTCAGCCCACCGCGCCGCTCAACCGCCCCGCAAGGCCCTCAGCGGGATCATCAGCACCACAAACCCAGCGGCGACGGCGGCCTGGGACGCGCCCACGGGGAACATCCCGAAGAACGCCAGCAGGTAGCCCAGGCCCCCGGAGAGCGCGCCGAACAGCCCGGCGAGGGGCAAGGCCCAGCCCAGACGCGGCGCGGCGAGCAACGCGGCGACCCCGGGCAGCACCGAGAACCCAAACACGGGCAGGGCCCCCAAGGCCCGGGTGGTCACGCCGACCTCCAGGGTGATGAGCCCGACGAGCAGCAGCTCCAAGAGCCGCACGGGAAGGCCCTGAACCCGCGCCCCGTCGGGATCAAAGCCGGAGAACACGAAGCCTTCGCGGCAGAGGATCGTGGTCACGGCGACGAGCCCGCCCACACCCAGCACGAGCTGGAGATCTTCAGGGCGCACCAAGACGGCGGTGCCGAACAGGATCGCGCCGATGTCGTGGGCCTCTTGGGTGATGCGGTCGCCGACGAGCACGGCGGCGGCGCTGCACAGAAGCCACACCGCGGCGAGCACGCTCTCCCGCGACAGGCGCAGGCGCTCGGCGCGCAGGGAGATGAGCCCGGCGGCGCCCAAGGCCGTGAGCAGAGCCGAGAGCGTCGGCGGGATGTGCCAGTCCAGGTGAATGTGCGCGAAGAAGCCGAGCGCCACGCCGAGGCCCGAGGCCTGGGTGAGCGTGGCGGTCACGAACACCATGCGCCGGAGCACGATGAACACCGAGAGCAGCCCCAACACGCCGCCCGCGGCCACGCCGCAGAGGATCGGGTCGCGGAATAGCTCAAAGGCGGCGACAAAGTCCGACCAGGTCGGCGTCTCAGGGTGCATGGGTGCCCTCGGGGCAGGTGTCGCCGTAACGCGCCAAGAAGCTCGTGTGGTGGAAGACCTCCTGGGCGGGCCCGACGACGACGCGCTGATCATCGGGGTCGATGAACAGCGCCTTGTCGGCGATGGCCTGGGTAGCCGCGAGGTGGTGGCTCACGACGACGACGGCCAAGCCGTAGCGCCTGCGCAGGTTGTCCAAGAGCCCCATCGCCTCGCGCTCAGCGACGGCGTCCATGGCCGCCGTAGGCTCATCCAAGAGCGCGAGCTTCGCCCCCGAGGCGACGAGCCGCGCCAAGAGCACCCGCTGCTTCTGCCCCTCCGAGAGCGCCCTGAACGTACGATCCGCCAAGGCGGTCGCCCCGACGGCGTCCAGGGCCTCGTCCACAGAGGCCCGGCGCCAGGGCCGCAAGAAGCCCCAGCCCCGGACGGTGCCCTGGCGCACGACCTCGGCCACGGTGACCGGGTAGAGCTCATCAAAGCTCATGCGCTGGGCGACGTAGGCGACCTCGGCGAGACGCTGAACCCGACCTCCCAAGGCCGGGTTCAGGCCGAGCATCGCCCGAAACAGCGTGGTCTTGCCCGATCCGTTGCGGCCGATGACCGCCCAGAGCTCCCCCGCGCGCACGTCGAGGGTGATCGGCGGCAACAAAGGGCGGCCTCGGTAGCCGATCTCCAGCGCCTCGCAGCGCAGGAGGATCGGCGGATCCGCAGCGGGCGTGGGGCTACTCGTGGTCGTGTCCATGGCCTTCCGCCGGGGTGAGCATCAGCCATACCTCACTCACGGCCGCCGGGCCCAGCGCCAGAAGGTACGTCCCGGCGCCCAGATCGAGGTCGAAGTGCTCGGGGAGGTCCTCAGCGCACAGCTCGTTGGGGCCGCCCTCGGGCAAGATGTCGGCGTCGGCCTCATCCCACAGCCCGGTGATCACGTCGGCGGTGTCGGCGAAGAGGAGCAGGGCCTCGTCGGCCTCGACGGTGATCGAGACGTAGCCCGTGGCGCCGTCGGTGAGGGTGACGACGGTGGCCACGTCTTCGCCGAGCGCCGGGGCGCTCTCGCCGTCGGCGGCGGCGGTGAGGGTGGCGTCGGCCTCGGCGACGTGCTCGCAGGCGTGGGCCGCAGGATCCTCAGCGGTCTCTTTGCCGCAGGCGGTGAAGACGGTGAGGGGGACGAGGGCGAGCAGGAGGTGTCGGTTCATGTCGGGACTCCAGGATTATCGTTGGGTTTGAATCTCGGCCGACGGGGTCTGTTTTGAGAGGTTGTCCAAGAGCGTGTCGACGCCAGGGGTTGTGGCCTCCGCGTCTGTCACCGACCACACGCCGTCCGTGGCCAGGGCCTCCAGATCGAGGTCATCGAGGAGCGTGCCGTCGACGAGCAGGTCGAGGGTGAGGCTCAACAGCGGATCGACGTCGCGGTCGATGGAGAGGTCGAGGGCGGCGGTCAGCGGCGCGCTCAGCGGCAGGTCGATCACGAGGTCCCAGGCACCGGCCTCGGGCGTATCCCAGCGGGTCGCGACGCCGCGAAGGTGCAGCGCGGAGACCTCCAGCCGCGCCTGCAAGATGTCCACCATCGGCAGGTCCGCCGACGGGCTCATCTCCGTGAGCGCGCGGTCCTCCCCAGCGAGCAGGTCCAGGGTGTCGTTCACCGTCAGGCTCACGACCGGGACGAGGGCGGCGTCTTCCCCGGCCAGCTCGGCGATGATCTCGGCGTAGCTCACCAGCTCGCCGGTGTCGGCGTGGCAGTGATCCCCGTGGCAGAGGCCGTAGCCTTCGGGCGGGTTCGCCGGGTCAAAGCTGACGTCGGACGCGCCTTGCAGCTCGTCCAGGTGCAGCGCGCCCACGGTGAGGCGGAGCGCCGAGAGCTTCACGGCGTAGCCCTCGCTCGTGAGCAGGCCCTCGTCGCCAAGATCCCGGGCCGCGCCCGGCGCGTGGGCGGCGGTGAGCTGGGCGCTGGCCAAGGTGGCGAACCCGGCGTTCCCAGGGGTGAAGGTGCAGGCCGAGGCGCCCAGCGAGAGCAGAATCCAGAGGATCGGGCGGCCCATCAGCCCCCCAAGCCCGCCGCGAGGGCGCTCACGAGCTGGTCCATGTTCTGGAGGTAGGTCTCCCCAGCGGCGACGTCGGTGCCCCCGGGCAAGATCACGAGCTTGGCCCCGGACTTGTCGGCGACGAGCTGGGTGGTCGTCGTCGGGAACCAGCTCTCTTGGATGAGCAGCCGCGCGCCCTGGGCCTTCATCGTCTGGAGCACATGGGAGACGTGGGTCGGCGTCGGCGGGATGCCCGGCCGGGGCTCGATGTGCTCGATGACCGTGAAGCCCAGCCAGTCGGCGAGGTAGGGCCACGAGTTGTGGTAACCCACGACCGGCAGCCCCTTGAGCCCGGCGAGCTGCCCCTCCCAGCGCAGGATCGCCGCGTCCAGCTCCTTGTGCAGCCGGGTGAGGTTCGCCTGATACACGGCGCTCTGGCTCGGGTCGATCTGCACGAGCCGGGAGGCGATGCCCGCCGCGACGCTCTTCGCCCGCCGGGGGTCATAGAGGTAATGCGGGTTTCCGCCGGGGTGAACGTCGCCCATGCTGCGGTTCACGGCGACGGTGGGCACCTGGAGGAGCTGCACATACTGCGAGCAGTCCACATAGCCCTTGGCGCCGATCTGAACGTCGGGGTTCCGCGCGCCGGTCAGTAGGTTGGGCAACCAACCAACCTCCAGATCCAGGCCCGCGACGAGGAGCATGTCGGCCTTGGAGAGCTCCAGGGCGAGGTTCGGCCGGGCGTCTACCCAGTGGGCGTCTTGGGTGGGCAAGGCCAGCGAGGTCACGGTGACCGCGCCGCCGCCGAGCTCTTTGGCCAAGGCCGCGAGGTCGGGCAGCGTCGTCACCACCCGCACGGCGGCCTGGGCCGAGGGCAGGCGCAAGACGACGCTGAGCAGGGTGAGGAGGGCGAGCCGGAGCAAGGATTGAGCGGAGATCATGGGGTCTTCTCCTCAGAAGGCGTGGGCGCCGTGCGCCCCGATGACGAGCTCAAAGGCGAGGAACACGGCGTGCTCCGGGACGGGCCGCCAGCCGGGCAGGTCGAGGTCGTACTGCAGGCGCAGCCGCGAGAACTCCGTGGGCCAGAAGGTCATGTTCACCGCGCCGCGCTGGCGCAGGTCGGTCCACTCCGGGTCGAGCGGGTCCTCCACGTCGGCCGCGCCGCTCATCGCCCGGGCCGGGGTGCCCAGCTCGTAACGTCCGGCCCAGGCCCAGCGCTGGGCGAAGCGCCACTGGAGCTGGGTGTAGCTGCTCAGGTCCAAGAGCACGTCGTTCGCCACCTGGCGGCGCCGGTGAATCCACTCCGTCGTGAGCGTCACCTGGGTGAAGCTCTGCCGGGTGATCGGGCGGTATCGCAGCGTGAGATCACCGCCGTAGAGCTCGCTGCGGTTGCCGCGCCCGCTGGGGTTCGGCCCGCC
>JBEAVX010000134.1:0-4294 GCA_041160755.1 Pseudomonadota bacterium | reverse complement strand
CACGGCGCGGCGCCTGCGCGCTGAAGGCGCCGACTGCCCCCCGTACGATCCTACCCGGCTGGAGCTGCACGACGGCGTGATCGGCGCCGGGTACGGCCACCCCACGACCGCCGGAGAGGACGCCCGGGCCTTCGCCCGAGACGCCCTGGGCCTCACCCTCGATCCGACCTACACCGGCAAGGCCCTCGCCCGCTGCCTCGCCTGGATGGCGACGGCGCCGAAGGGCTCAAATGTCCTGTTCATCAACACTTACTCCTCGCGCCACCCCGAGCTGCCCCCAGAGGCCCTCACACACCCGCTCACCGCCTTGCTCACCCGATTGTAAGAGGAGTGTCATAGGTTTGCGGGGCGCTATCGGAGATCATCAAGTTTGGTCACCCTGTGCCCTCCACGAAGAGGTTCCTCCGATGCGCACCCCCTCTCTGCTCGTCCTGCTGCTCGCCCTTGGCTGCTCAAAAGGCACCATCGTCCTGGATGACACCGGCGACAGCACCAGCGTCACCGACGACGCTTGCCCCGTGCTCTCCTTGGGGGCGACGGAGCTGCAGTGGGCGGGCGTGAGCGTCGGGCAGGCCGCGACGCAGAGCCTCAGCGTGATCAACGACTGCGAGGGCGTGGCGTCCCTGGAGCTCGTCGCGGCCGTCGAGGGCTCGACGACCTTCACCCTCGTCGAGGGCACCCTGAGCCTGACCCCCGGCGCCACCGGCGAGCTCGTGGTGGCCTTCACCGCCCCGGACGAGGCGCTCTACGAGGGTGTGCTGCGCGTCACGTCTACGGATGGCCAGACCGGCGAGGTCACGCTCAAGGCCTCGGCCAGCGCCGACTTTGATGAGGACGGTTACCTGGCGCCCGGCGCGGGCGGGGACGACTGTGATGACTTCGACGCCGCGGTGAACCCCGGCGCGACGGAGACCTGGTACGACGGCGTCGACGCCGACTGCTCCGGCGGCAGCGACTACGATCAGGACGGCGACGGCCAAGACGCGACGGTGGGCGGCGGCGAAGACTGCGACGACACCAACGCCGACGTCTACGCCGGCGCGCCGGAGACCTGGTACGACGGCGTCGATCAGGACTGCGCTGGCGGCAGCGACTACGATCAAGACGGCGACGGCGCGGACGCGATCGTCGGCGGCGGCGAGGACTGCGACGACACCAACGCCGACGTCTACCCCGGCAATGAAGAGGTCGCCGACGCCTTCGACAACGACTGCTCCGGCCTCGCCGACGACACGCTCCTCGCCGCCGGAGACGCCTTCTTCACAGAGCTCTTCGTGAACCCGAAGGCCGTCGATGACAGCGTCGGCGAGTACATCGAGGTGCTCAACAACTCGGGCCGCGCGCTGAACCTCAAGGGCTTCACGCTCAGCTCCACCAAAGGCGGCTCGTTCACCCTCGACGCCGACCTCATCCTCCCCATCGACGGCTACGCCGTGCTCGGCGCCAGCAGCGACACCACGACCAACGGCGGCGCCGCCGTGGACTGGTCTTGGGCGGGCTCGGGCTTCACCTTGGCCGACGGCGGCGACACCTTGACCCTCTCCGCCGGGAGCGTGACGATCTTCACCCTGGCCTACACGACGTCGTGGCCCATCTCCGCCGGAGCCGCCGCGAACCTCGACGACACCTTCATCAACATCACCGACGCGGCTGACGTGACCCGCTGGTGCGCGGCGACCTCAGCGCTCAGCGGCGGCGACCGGGGCAGCCCCGGCGCGCTGAACGACAACTGCACGAGCGTCGATCACGACGGCGACGGCTACTCCGTAGACGCCGGGGACTGTGACGATGACGACAGCGCCGTGGGCCCCGGCGCGGACGAGGTCTGGGACGGCGTCGACAACGACTGTGATGGCACCGTCGACGTGGTGCCGGTGATCGACGTGGCCGGGGGTTACCTCACCGGACAAGACACAGACTCTTGGCTCGGCTTCCACACGGCCCTGGGCGTCGGCGACATCACCGGCGACGGCGTGGTGGACCTCGCCACCGGCGCGATCTACCGCGGCTCCAACAGCGAGGGCACCCTCTACGTCGTCAGCGGCGCCGACTACACCACCTGGGCGGGCTCGGTGAGCACCTACGCCGACTACACCTACTCCGGCGACACCCGCGAGTACCTCGGCCACGTCCCGCAGAGCTTCGGCGACGTGAACGCCGACGGCAAAGCCGACCTCGCGTGGTCGGCCACAGACGCCTACTATGGCTACTACTACGGGTCCAGCGCGGCGGGCGTGGTGTTCTCCGGCTCGCTCTCAAGCGCCGACGCTGGCGAC
The DNA here is from genome assembly GCA_041160755.1 of Pseudomonadota bacterium. Classification (GTDB taxonomy): domain Bacteria; phylum Myxococcota_A; class UBA796; order UBA796; family CAJQPC01; genus JADKFE01. The sequence continues at coordinate 2,018 of JBEAVX010000134.1, read as the reverse complement.
GGCGCGTCTGTGATGTTTGAGGGCGCCGAGACGTTTATGCAGACCAGCTATGACGGCCCCACCTACCACACGATGATCATCAACCACCTCGACCTCGACGCCGACGGCTACACCGAGGTGGTCTACGGCGATCCGGCCTATGGCGGCGGTGACTACAACGGCGCGGTGTACGGCTTTGACGGCGCGGGCCTCTCCAGCGGCGACGACCTGGAGCTGACCGACAGCGAGCTGCTCCTCGACGGCGACGATGACGACTACCTCGGCGCCTGGCTCGGCGGCGGCGACCTCAACGGCGACGGCTACGACGATCTCGCCATGGGCGCGCCGGGCAACTCCGACGCCCGCACCGACGCCGGGGCGATCTACATCTGGAGCGGCGCGTCGAGCCTCAACGTCGACAGCACCGTCTCTTCAGGGGCGAAGACGGTCATCCAGGGCGCCGGTCGCGACGAGCGCCTCGGCCGCCGGGGTGGCGTCGCGCTCGGCGACTTTTACAACGACGGCAAGACCGACCTCGCCGTCGCGAGCCCCTACGAGGAGACGGTCTACCTGTTCTGGGACACGGCCACGTCGATCACCGGCACCGTTTCGGTGACCGACGCCGACGTGACGATCGAGAGCGGCGGCGGCCCGTCCTACTTCGGCCACGGCCTCGCCGTGGGGGACTACACCGGCGACGGCGTAGACGACCTCGCCATCGGCGCGCCGGACGGCGTCTCGTACACCTACGGCGAGGCCAACACGGTCGGCCAGGTCTACGTCTTCAAGGGCGACTCGTTGGCGGCGGCGGGCGCGTCGTTGACCGAGGCCGACGCCAACGGCGGCCTGCAAGGCGAGAGCTCCGTGGACTTCTTCGGCGCGACCTTGGCCACGGGCGACTTCAACAAAGACGGCGTAGACGACCTCGCGGTGACGGCCCATGGCTATGGCGCGACGTCTTCGTCGGTCGCCTACGGCCGAATCTACGTCATCGACTGGTAGGTCCAGCGCCGCCGGGCGCTGTGGGTGTGGTAGGGTTAACCCCCGAACCCCCTCGCGGAGCCCTCCATGTCCACCCTCCGACCCCCCATCGGCGCCAGCGGCCACGGCGGGGGGCTCGACTACCACCGCACGATGTTGGAGGACCTCGCCCGGGTCGACGCGTATGAGCGCGGGATCCGGGCGTTGGTGCGCCCAGGGGACGTCGTCCTCGACCTCGGCGCGGGCACGGGCCTGCTCTCGATGTTGGCCGCCCGCGCCGGGGCGAAGAAGGTCTACGCCGTCGAGTCGATGCCCGTCGCCGGTCTCGCCCGCTCCTTGGTCGCCGAGAACGGGCTCAGCGACCGGGTGGAGGTGATTCAGGCCGAGTTCACGAGCCTCACGCCGCCGGAGCCTGTGGACCTCGTGATCAGCGAGTTTATGGGCCGGTTTGTAGAGGATGACGGCATGTTGCCCGTCGTCGAGGCCACGGCCCGGTGGATGAAGCCCGGCGCGCGCTTCTGCCCTGGGCGCGTGGACCTGCTCATCGCGCCGGTCGGCGGGTTTCACCTGAGCTCCGTCGATCATTTTGAGCGCCCGATGTTGGGCCTCACCATGGGCAGCGCGTGGACGACGGCCCTGCACAACCGCTACGGCGTCAACCTGCGCCCCGACGCCGCCCTCGCCGAGCCCACGCTGTTTCATCGCCTAGAGCCCCCTCACCTCTCTTTGGCCGAGCGGCCCCTGGATCACCAAGCACAGTTCACCTTGCGCAGCGGCGGCCGCCTGCGCGGCGTCGCCGGGTGGTTTCTCGCCGAGCTCGCCCCCACGGTCACCTTAGACACCGGCCCCGGCCACACGACGCACTGGGGCCAGCTCCTGTTCCCGACGCCGACGGTGATCACGAAGGACGGCGACGTGCTCGACGTTCATATCCGCCTGGACACCGAGCACCCCGAGCAGATCTGGCGCTGGTCGGGCGCCTTGCGCCGGGGCGGTGAGACGCTGATGTCGTTTGATCTCTCCTCAGACCCGGCCCACCTCCAGCACACCCCCACCTC
>JBEAVX010000122.1:0-3567 GCA_041160755.1 Pseudomonadota bacterium | reverse complement strand
TCGCCCCCTCCTCCACCTTCTTGTCCGCCGCCGGCGCAGGCGTCGGCTCCACGACCGGCTCCACGACTGGCTCCACCTTCGGCGCCTCGGCGGGCTTCAGCGTCGGCAGGTCGTCGGGCATCCAGTGGGCCTCGATGGTCCAGGTGTAGGCCGAGCCCTCAAACCCTTTGGGCGGCGTCGGCGTGGCCGTTGAGCGGCTGGGGTAACCTTGGTAGAGGATGAGCTGGGGCGTCGCGACGGGCACTCGTTTCATGGAGCGGCCCTTGACCTGGTACACCCCCGCCTGCACGACGACGGTGTCGTGTTGACCCACGGCCTCGATGGTGATGACGTGGGGCAGGCCACCGAAGGAGACGTCAAGCTCGGCGGTGTCCGTGGGCAGCACCCACACGTCCTCGACCACGACGGTCTCCCCGGGGCCGATGAGCTTGAGCTGTAGGCGACGCCCCTCGTCGCCGGCGAAGGCGGCGCTGAGGGTGAGCAGGAGCGGGATCATTGGCTGAGCCTTCGGATCGCGCGCAGGAGCGCGCGGTTGGCGCGCGCGCGGCCTGGGGGGATCCAGTCTGGGGTTTGCGGGACGGCGCCGACGGGGTGATCGTTGAGCTGAAACCAGGGCAGGTCCCCGCGCGACGCCGCCTGAATCATGCGCTCGGCGTGGCGAAGCTCGCCAGGCTGGGCGTGGTCACGCGTGGACTGCACCCGAAGGTAGCCACAGCGAAGCCGCCCGACATGCCGGGTCGCCTCCCGGGGCGTCCAATAAAACTCGTCGTCTAAGCCGTGGCCCATCGCGGGCACCATTCGGGCCCCGCCCGCGGTGATGATCTCCCGATCACAGGGCCCCTCCCAGTCGATGAGCGCCGCCACCGCCGGGCCGTCCGCCCAGTCGGCCAAGGCGCCGCAGGCCATCGTGAGGCCCAAGGAGATGCTCACCACGAGGACCCGCGCGGGGTCGACCTGGGGGTGCGCCGCCAGCGCGCGCAGGGCCACGCGGACGTTGTCTTGGTGCTCGGGGCCGCCGTAGTCCTCTTCACCCCAGCTCCGACCACGCCCGGCAGGGTCAAAATGCGCGACGACGAGGCCCATCGCCGCGATCTCTCGCGCGTTCACCGGCTGGGTCCAGCCCTCAAACACCTCGCCGGGATCGTTCGTGCCCGGGCAGAGCAGCACCGCCGGGTGGGGCCCCGCGCGCTCCGGGCGCCAGAGGCGGCCAAAGAGCCGGTAGCCCGCCGTAGACCTCAGCTCCAGAGACTCTTGGGTGAGCGTGGCCCCCAACGCGCGCATCAGCGCCCGGCGCGGCAGAGACTGCGCGGTGGTCACGGCGGCGGCGCGGAGGGCGTGGGGGTCGGGCATACCTCTGGAGGATACCACCCGCGCGGCCTGACGCGAAGTCGCAGGGTGACCGGGGGGGGCGACGTTCGGCGCGGTGAGGTGCTCAAGCGCCCTCCCCAGCCGTCACTCGACCGTGGCCCCGAGGCCCAGCAAGGCCCCTCGCAGCGCGTCCGCGACGGCCTCGGCGCGGCCAGGCCAGGCGCGCGTGCCCCAGATGAGGATCAACGTGTCCGTGGTGTCGTCATCGGTCTTGGTGCGCTGGGCGTCCTTCACGGCGTTGGCGCAGGGGCCCTCGCCGTCGAAGAGGCAGAGGAGGCCGCCGAGGCTGATCTCTTGGCCGCCCCGGTTGAAGATGTACGACGCGCCCGCCTCGGCGACGCCGACCCGCAGGGCGCCCTGGAGCTTCGTCGTGTCTACGATGGAGATCGGCAGGCCGCCGACGAGCACGGCGGCGTTCACCACATCGACCCCGATGTTCACCCGGGGCAGCTCACCGCGCTCGGCGGCGGCGCGCATGTACTCCGAGCAAGGCTTGCTGCGCCCAGACGGCTTGAAGCCCCCGGCGCGGAGCAAGGCCCGCACGAGCTCCTTCTCGGCGTCGCCCCAGGCGGGCAAGGCGCCTTGGAGGGAGACGTAGGGGTCGGGGCCGGTGAGCGTCGAGAGCGCCTGGGGAAAGCGCGCGCGGAGCGTCTTGAGGTCTAGGAGCGGGTGGGGATCAACGGCGATGGACATGGGCCCTCGGCGGCTCAGGGGGACGCCCCTTTATCCTCCGCCGCCGCGAGCGCCGCCTCGTTCGCCGGGGCGGTGTTGTAGTGCTGGCTGCGTGGCGCGCGGAGCTCTACCCAGGGGCGGTCATCGGTGTTGAGCTGGCCGCCGCGCGAGAGGCGCTTAAGGCCCGCGGGGTCTAGGCGCGGGGCGACCGGATCCGTAGGCGGCGGTGGGCCGTCGCCGAGGCGCCCGATCAACAAGGCGTCGGCGCCGGGCAAGGTCTCGTAGAGCCACGCCTGGGGGAACACGGCGGTGAAGGTGCGCACCAAGGTCCGCAGCTCGGACGGCGCGAGGCCGTAGAGCTGCACCCACTGGCAGAACACGCCGCCGTCGTTCAGCCGGGCCGCGCCGAGGCGCCAATACTCCAAGGTGAACAGGTTCGAGACCCCGGTGATCCACGGGTTCGACGGCTCGGAGATGATCACGTCGAACTTGGGCCCCGCCCGGCTGAGCACCGCCCGGGCGTCCTCGACGAGCAAGGTCACCCGGGGATCGTCCAAGGGCGCGCCGCTCACGGCGTCAAACAGGCGGCTGGCGGCGACGACCTCGGGCTCCAGCTCGACGACGGTGAGCGTCTCTACGCCAGGCTCAGCGAGGACCGCCCCCGCCGTCACCCCCGACGCGAGGCCGACGAGGAAGACGCTCTGGGGCCGGGCGCTGAGCCGGGCCGGGAGCTGGCCGCTCAAGATCTGCGTCGGCATGTCGTCGCCCGTCGAGGCGTCCACCTTGCCGTTGATCGACAGCCAGAGGTTGCCGCTGCGGTCGGACTGGCCCACGGCGACGGCGGCGCTGAGGCCGTCTTTGTACGAGCGTAAGGTCCAGCCCTCCTCGGCGAAGCGGCGCACGGCCTCGGGGCGGTGGTCGGCGAGGTCGGAGACGCGGCTGTAGACCCCGACGGCGTAGAGCTTGCCGTCCCAGGCCGGCAGGAGCGCCCACAGCACCAAGGGCGCGACGAGCCAGCCCGGCTTTCGGCTCAACATCGCCGCGCCGAGCCCCGCCAAGGTCGCCATCGCGCCCGTCGCGCCTTGCACCCCGACGGCCGGGATGAGCCAGAGCCCCGCCCCCGCCGATCCGACGACCCCCAAGAGCGTGTTGACGCCGTACAAGCCGCCCGTCGCCGCGTCGTCGTCCCCGCCGGCCTCGTCCAAGGCCCGGGCGAAGACGACCCCGGAGGCCACGGGCGCGCCGCCCATGGTCAACACCGCGAGGATCAGCTCGACGAGGCCCATGCCGCCCGGTCCGACGACGGGGTACGCCGCCGCGAGCAGCACCGGCGCCTGCCCCCAGGTGGTCGCGCCGAGCAGCGCGCTCACCCCGAGCATCCCCAAGGCGGCGGGCAGCGCCGCCGGGTGCCGCAGGCGACGCCCCAAGGCCGCGCCCCCGGCGACCCCCGCCAAGAACACCGCGAGCACCATGCTGAAGGCGTAGATCGACGGGCCGACGAGGGCGGCGGCGAGGCGCATCCAGCAC
>JBEAVX010000108.1:0-9101 GCA_041160755.1 Pseudomonadota bacterium | reverse complement strand
GGCCTTGGCCCCAGGCCCCCGCGGCGATGACGACGGCCCCCGCCCGAAGCAGCGCGCCGTCGACCCATGCCCCGACGATCCGGTCTCCCTCTTGGGCGAGGCCCGACACAGGGCTCCCCAGACGCAGCGCCCCGCCGTGGCGGCGCAGACCCCGCAGAAACCCGCTCAGCAGCGCGTGGGGATCGGCAACCCGCTCCTCGGGCAGCCACCAGACCTGCCGAAGCGGGCTGCCGCGCAGCGCCGGGGCGACCTCTTCGGGGCGATCCAACGAATGGACCACGACGCCGCGCTGGCGCAGGTGGGCCACGGCGTCGGTGAGCTGGGCGTCCTCCTCGACGAGCCCGAGCACGGCGCCGACGACCCGCGACGGCGGGTGATCCTCCCAGTCTTCTCCCGGGGCGGCGAAGGCCTCGCCGGATCGGGTCGCGATGGCGCGCTCAACAGGGTCTTCGACGAGCCGCCGCACCATGCCCGCGTTCTGCGCCGTGGCCTCAGCGCCGGGCTGGGCGCCTTGATCCACGACGAGCACGCGGCAGGTCGGGGCGAGGTGCCAGGCCACAGAGAGCCCGGCGAGGCCCGCGCCGATGATGAGCACGTCCGGGCTGGACATGCCGCTGGTCAGACCGGGGTGATGAAGGGGCGCATCCAGTCCACCTCACCGCGCACGCCGCTGAGGTAGATGCGCTGCACAAGCTGGGTGATCGGCCCCGGCACGCCCTCACCGACGATGCGGCGATCGACCTCACGCACCGGGGTGATCTCCGCCGCCGTCCCGGTCATGAAGACCTCGTCGGCGACATACAGCGCGTCGCGGCCAAACTGGGTCTCGATGACCTCGTAGCCCTCGTGCTGGAGGATCTGAATCACCGTCTTGCGGGTGATGCCGCCGAGGATGTTCGTCACCGTCGGCGTCTTGATCGTGCGGCCACGCACGGCGAAGAGGTTCTCGCCGGTGCCTTCAGCGACATACCCGTTGTGGTCGAGCATGATCGCCTCGTCGTAGCCGTTGTCGGCGGCCTCGTAGCGCGCGAGGATGCTGTTGACGTAGTGGCCGATGACCTTCGCCCGCTGAAGGTTCGAGTTCACCGCGTGGCGCGTGAAGCTCGACGTGCCCGCGCGGATGCCGTTCTTGGCGCCGTCGTCGCCCAGGTACGCGCCCCAGCGCCAGGTGGCGATGGCGACGTGCACGGGGTTTCCACGGGCGCCGAGGCCCATGGCCCCCATGCCGAAGAACACGATCGGGCGGATGTAGCCCTCGTCGAGCTTGTTCGCCCGCAGCGTCTCCAAGCAGGCCGCGTGGAGCTGCTCAATCGGGAACGGGATCTTGATCTGGCACATCTTGGCCGAGTCGTAGAGCCGACGGAGGTGGCTGTCGAGCTTAAACACCCCGCCGCCGCCGCCCTCGGTCTGGGCGTAGGCGCGGATGCCCTCAAACACGCCCAGGCCGTAATGAAGGGTGTGGCTCAGCACATGGATGTTCGCCTCGTCGAAGGGGACGAGGGCGCCATCCATCCAGATGAAGTCCGATCGTAACGACATGCGCGGAACCTCGGCCTACTTCGTGACGACGCGGCCGTCAGCGTCGAGGACGACGACGGGCTTGCCGAGGGCGGTCAAGGGCGCCTGGTGGGTGGCGAGATCGCCGACCACCACGAGGGCGAGGGGCTTCCCGGCGACGTGCTCCACGAACGCCGCCTGGGCGGCCTCGGGGGTCACGGCCTGCACCCGGCTGAGGTAGGTCGCCGTCCAGTCCGCGGGCAGGCCGTAGCGCCAGATCGACGACTGCTGCCCGAGCAAGAACGACGGGGTCTCAAACCGGCTCGGCCAGGAGTTGATCATTGAGCTGCGGACATACTCGACCTCAGCGGCGGTCAGGGGCTTCTCACCCTTCACCCGGTCGAGCTCGGCGAGGAGCTCTTGCACGGCGATCACCGTGGCGTCCGCGCGCACCGAGGTGCTCGCCGACCAGGTGCCGGGGCCGAGATCGTCCTCGACGCTGGAGCGGGCGCCATACGTCCAGCCCTTCTCTTCGCGGAAGTTCATGTTGAAGCGGCTCATGAACGTGCCGCCCCAGGCCGCGTTGCCCAAGACCAAGGCGTCGTAGCCGGGCTCGTTGCGCCCAGGCACCTCACGGGCGGCCAAGATCACCGACTGCGCGGCGCCGGGCTTGTCGACCAAGAACAGCGTCGTCTCGGTCAGGCTGTTCACGGTGATCGACGGATCGGCCTGTTTGGTGCCACCCTTCCACTTGCCCAGCCGCGCCTCCAGCGAGGCGACCAAGGCGTCGAGGCTCAGGTCCCCGCTGGCGAAGATGACGCCGTTCGCGGGGGTGAGGTTGGCCTTCTGCCACGCGGTGATCTCTTTGAGGGTGACGGCCTTCAGGCTCGCCTCGGTCTCAAAGCGGCCGCTGTAGGCCTCGCCGTACATCGTGCGCGCCAAGGCCCGGCCCGCCATCGCGTTGGGCTCGGTGCGCTGGGCGAGGATGCTCTGCAGCGCGTCTTTGCGGAGGCGCTCCAGGTCGTTCTTGTCGTTGCGGGGGGTGAGCAGCACCTCGGCCATGAGGTCCAAGGTGGCGTCGAGGTTCTTGGTGAGGCCGCTCACGCTGAGCCCCGCCGAGTCGCCGCCGGAGTACGAGCCCACGGACGCGCCGAGCTTCTTCTGCGCCGTCGCGAAGGCGATCGTGTCCTTCTTGGTGGTGCCCTCGTCCAAGAGGTTCATCGCCAGGTCGGCGAGGCCCTCTTTGCCCGTGGGGTCGGTGAAGGCGCCCGAACGAACGGTGAGCTGCAGCGAGAACAGCGGCAGCTCGTGGTCCTCGATCAACACGACCTGGAGGCCGTTGGAGAGCGTCGCCGTCTTGACCTCGGGCAAGGTCAACGGACGTTTGGCCAGCGGCTCAGGCTTCACGAAGCGTGGGTCGGGCGCCGGGGCCTCGACCGGGGCCGCCGGCGTCTCGATGGGGGCCTCTTTGGGACCACAAGACGCCAGCGCGAAGAGGAGAGAGAAGACGTGAGAGCGGCTCATTTGGCCTCCGTCGCGGGCCAGATGTGAAGGACGACGCGGCCAGTCCCGAGGGTGCTCTCGGCGGTCGCACGAATGGACTCAGGGGTGGTGTCCATGTAGCGCTGCAGATCCTCTGCGAGCGCGTCTGGACGGCCCTTGTTGACGAAGTAGCTGTTCAGGCGGTCGGCCTTGCCGGCCACGGTGAAGAGGCTCTGGTAGAAGCCGACCTCATAGGCCGTGCGGCCCATCTCGACCTCCTCCACCGTGGGGCCCTTGGCCTTCACGACGGCGAGGATCTTGTCGATCTCGGCGACGAGCTCGTCCGTGGTGTGCCCGGCGGCGGCGGTGGCCTCGATGACGAACATCGACGCGCCGTCGAAGCTCGACTGGTACGCCATGACGTCGGTGGCGATCTGCTTCTTGACCACGAGCTCACTCACGAGGCGCGAGGACTGGCCGTCGGTGAGGGTGGTGGAGAGCAGGTCGAGCTCGGCGTCGCCGGGGGCGTAGACGCCGGGGCTGGGCCAGGCGATCCAGACCTTCTGGAACGGCGCGCCGGCCTCAGTCTGCCGGATGACCTTCTCTTCAGTGAGCTTCACCGTCGGGATCGGCGCCGGGGTGGGCTCGGCGCCGGAGGGGATCGGGGCGAAGTACAGCTCGACGAGCTTCTTGGCCTCGGCCACGTCGAAGTCGCCGCAGATCACGATGCTGGCGTTGTTCGGGACGTACCAGGTCTTGAAGAAGGTCGTCACGTCGTCCAGCGTCGCGGCCTCAAGGTCGGCGTGCTCCCCGATGGTCGAGTGGTTGTAGGGGTGGCCCTCGGGGAAGACGTTGTCGAGGAGCGTCACCCAGACCGTGCCGTAGGGCCGGTTCTCGTAGCGCTGGCGGCGCTCGTTGCGCACGACCTCTTTCTGGTTGTCCAGGCGCTCTTGGGTGAGCGCGGGGAGCAGGTAGCCCATGCGGTCGGCCTCAGCCCACAGGGCCAAGGGCAGGTACTCGCTGGGCACGCCCTCGAAGTAGTTCGTGCGCTCCAGGTTCGTCGTGCCGTTGACCTGGCCGCCGACCTCTTGCAGAGGCTGGAAGTAGTCGTTGTTGTTGTGCTCAGAGCCCTGGAACATCAGGTGCTCGAACAGGTGCGCGAAGCCCGTGCGCCCGGCGACCTCTTCAGCGGAGCCGACGTGGTACCAGACGTTGACCTGCACGATCGGCACGTCGTTGTCGGGGGCGAGGATCACCGTGAGGCCGTTGTCGAGCGTGTAGATCTCGTGTGGGATCGACAGCTCAGCCGCGCTCGCGACGGGGCCGGTGAAGGCGGCGGCGAGGAGCGCCGCGAGGGGGAGTGTGCTCTTCAAGGAATCCTCCGGGCCGAAGATGCGTTGGGCTGCCTAACGCATCTTTGCCGGACTTGCCCACCCGACCGCTTGCGAACGTCCGACGACCTGTGTTAATTGGTTGGTCAATCAATCTACATTCAGGAGCCCCGATGCGCACGTCCACGAAGCTCGGCCTGCTCGGCGCGCTCTACCTCTCTCAGGGGCTCCCCTACGGGTTCTTCACCCAGGCCTTGCCCGCGCTCTTGCGCACGATGGGGCTCTCGTTGCCCGACATCGGCCTCGCGTCCCTGCTCGCGTTGCCGTGGGCGCTCAAGTTTCTGTGGGCGCCGTGGGTGGATCGTTGGCAGCTCCCGGGCGTCGGGCGGCGGCGCTCGTGGATCTTGGGGATTCAGATCCTCACGGCCTTGGCGATGTTGGGCCTCGGCGTGGTGCGCCCGGAGTCCCAGATCCCCTTGCTCATGGCCGCGTTCTTGGTGACGAACCTGCTCGCGGCCACCCAAGACATCGCCACGGACGGCCTCGCCGTGGAGCTGCTCTCCCCCGCCGAGCGCGGAATTGGCAACGGCGTGCAGGTCGCCGGTTACCGCGTGGGCATGATCTTGGGCGGCGGCGCGCTCTTGGTCGTCTTTGACAAGCTCGGCTGGCAGGCGACCTTCTGGGGCATGGCCCTGATGCTCGCCGTCGCCGCCATCCCCATCGGCCTGTTCCGCGAGCCACCCCCGGCCCCAACCCACACGTCGAGCCCCGCGACGACGAGCTGGCGCGGCGCGCTCGGCGGCTTCGTCTCTCGGCCCGGGGCCTGGGCCTGGCTCGGCGTCGTGATGGCGTACAAGGCCGGGGAGAGCCTCGGCGGCGCGATGCTCAAGCCGATGTTGGTCGATCTGGGCCTCAGCCTCACGGATCTCGGCGCGTTGACCGGCACGGCGGGCTTCTCCGCGGGCCTCGTCGGCGCGCTCATCGGCGGAGCGGCGGTCACCCGCTTCGGCGCCGGGGCGTCGTTGTTGGTGTTCGGCGTGCTCCAGTCCTTGACCGTCGCGGCCTACGCCGTCGTGCCGCCGCTGGGCGCCGCGGCCTTGGGCCTGCCCATCTACGCCTTGACCGTGCTGGAGCACCTCTGCGGCGGCATGGCGACCGCCGCGCTGTTCACCCGCATGATGGACGCCTGCGCGCCGGAGACCGAAGGCACGGACTACACCGTGCAGGCCAGCGCCGTCGTGATCGCCACCGGCGGCGCGGCGACGCTCTCGGGCTTCGTCGCCGAGCACCTCGGGTACAGCGGCCACTTCTTGCTCAGCGGCGTGTTGAGCCTCGCCGCCGTGGGCCTCATCGGCCTCGCCAAGCCCCCGGGCGCCGCCGCGTCACAGCCAGCGGCGTGACCGAAACCAGCCCAACATCCCCAGCACCATCAGCACCATCACGCCCCAGACCATCGCGTAGCCGTACTTCCAATGAAGCTCAGGCATGTACTCAAAGTTCATGCCGTAGACGCCGACAACAAACGTGAGGGGGATAAACATCGTCGCGACGACGGTGAGCACCCGCATCACCTCGTTGAGCCGGTGGCCGTTCTCGGCGAGGTGAAGCTGCACGAGGCTCATCACGCGCTCCCGGTTGGAGTCGATGAGATCGAGGGCCTGGGCGACGTGATCGTAGAGGTCGCGGTAGTAGGGCTTGTTGTGCTCCAGCACCAAGACGCTCTCCGCGCGCAGGAGCGCCGAGATCGCCTCCCGCAGCGGCGCGACGGCCCGGCGCAACGACACGAGCTCTGCCCGCAGCTCGTGGGCCTGAACGTGGAGATCGGCGGGCTGGGCCTCCAGGTCGTCGATGCGCTGATCGACGCTGAGGATGACCTCGGCGGTGACGTCTACGACGCTGTCCAAGAGGGCGTGGAGCAGGTAGTCGGAGCCCGACTTGCGGATACGCCCGGCGCCGCCACGAAGGCGCGCCCGGATGGACTCGAAGCCATCGCCGGGGCGCTCTTGGAACGTGAGCACCCAGGTCTTGCCGACGACGACGCCGACCTGCTCCAGCTCAAACATGCCGCCGAGGCCCGGCGGCGCGGGGTTCACCATCTTGGCGGCGGCGACGATGTGATCGCCGTAGTCGTCCACCTTGGTGCGGGTGTTGGGGTTGAGCAGATCCTCCACGGCGAGGGGGTGAACGCCGAACGCGCCGCAGATCGTCGTGACGACCTCGACCTGGTGGATGCCGTCGACGTTGATCCAGACGATCTCATCGGGCTTGGGGCTCGGCACGCAGGCGCGGAAGTCGATGTGGCCGACCTCAACGCAGCTCTCGGCGCTGTAGCGGAGCATGCTCACCCGAACCTGCCCCTCCCGGGGTTCTCCGGCGTAGACCGCCGCGCCCGGGGGCAGCCCACGCTTGAGGTTACGCGGCTCCGCGCGCCGATTTTTGCGGTTTCGCGCCATCGTCTGCTCCCGTGTCTCGCTGGGCCCAGACTATCCCGAGGTGACGGTTCGCGGGCGGCGCTTCCCCGATTGATTCGGTTGTTGTAGGCTCTCGCCCCATGGAACCCCTCCTCAAGACCTGGCGCGCCAGGGTGTTCGCCGCCACCTGGCTCTCCTACTTCGGCTACTACTTCTGCCGGAAGCCCTTCTACTTGACGAAGGCCTCGCTGGAGTCAGAGCTGGGCTGGGACGCCGAGTTCTTGGGCTACGTCGGCACGGCCTACCTCGTCGCCTACAGCGTCGGGCAGTTCTTGGCCGGGTTCTTGGGCGACCGCTTCGGGCCTCGGGCGGTGCTGCTCACGGGCATGATGGTGACGATCTGCGCCAACGCGGCGTTTGGCTTCACCAACTCCGCCGGGGTGTTCATCGGGCTCATGGTGCTCAACGGGCTCAGCCAGGCGACGGGCTGGTCGAACAACGTCGGCACCATGGCGAGCTGGTTTCACCGAGGCGAGCGCGGCACGGTGATGGGGGTGTGGTCCACCAACTTCCAGGCCGGCGGTGTGGCGGCGAACACCATCACGGCCTGGGCCGGGGGCATGTTCGGCTTTCGCTGGTCATACTTCGCGGGCAGCCTCGTCCTGTTGGCGGTGTGGGCGTTCTTCTTGTTCAACCAGCGGAACCACCCCAGAGACGTCGGCCTGCCCACGGTCACCGACCCGGCGGGGCCCAAAGATTCTAGCGGGGCGAGCGTCGAGGAGGTGGACCCGGGCTGGACCCCGGCGGTCGTCACCAACGTGCTCTTGGTCGGCCTGTTTTACTTCGGCGCCAAGTTCATTCGGTACGCGCTCTGGTCTTGGGCGCCGTACCTGCTCCAGAAGAACTACGGCCTCGCTGGGGACGACGCGGGGTATCTCTCGACCATCTTTGACCTCTCGGGCATCGCGGGCGTGGTGCTCATCGGCGTCATGGCCGACAAGCTGTTCAAGGGCCGCCTCGCCTTGGTCGCGCTGATCTTCGTCTGCGGCCTCATCGGGAGCTGCGTGCTCATGGCGACGGCGGGTCAGCAGAGCCTCGTGTTGTTCTCGATCTCGATGGGGCTCATCGGCTTCACGCTCTATGGCCCAGACGCCTTGATGACCGGCGCCGGGGCCATCGACGTCGGCAGCGCCAAACGGGCGGCCTTGGCTTCAGGCATCATCAACGGCCTGGGATCGATCGGGAGCGTCGCGCAGGAGCTGCTCTTGGGCAGGCTCCTCAAGTCGAGCGACCAGAGCGCCGTGTTCTTGACGCTCTTGGCCTCGGCCGTGCTCTCCGCGCTCAGCCTCTCCGTGCTCGTCGTGCGGAACCGCGCCGCTCAGCGCACGCAGACCGCCGCGTAGCCGCTGCCGCCGATGTACTCGAAGCCGTCCGGGCACAGCTCGGCCGGGTCGCTGACGTCCTCAAGGTAGCGACCTTGGGCGTCGCGGGTGAGGTAGACCGGGGTGACCCGCTCGGGGATGTAGCAGTATTGGGTGTAGCTGTAGCCGCCGAGGTACTCCGAGCCCGCCGGGCACAGCTCGCTGGGGTCCTCGACGTCCTCGACGTAGCGGCCCTGGGCGTCAACGCTGATGCCCACGACGGCGCCCACGTCCCCGGCGCAGACGGTGCTGCCGTACCAAGACGTGCCCATGAACTCCCAGCCCGCCGGGCACAGGTCCGCCGCCGAGTCGACGTCCTCGACGTAGCGGCCCTGGCTGTCCATGGTCAAGGTGACGACGCCCCGGGGCCCATCGAGGCCACACTCACCGCTGCCGTAGTAGGCGTAGCCGAGCGCGGTGGTGCCGCCGGGGCAGAAGTCGCGCACGTCCGTCTCGTCGATGTAGTCCCCTGCGGCGTTGTAGAACAACGACACCTGGGCGCTCGACTTGTCGGAGACGCAGGTGTGGTACCAAGAGTTGAAGCCGACGAAGGTGGTGCCCGAGGGGCAGACCGCCGCCGGGTCGTCCAGATCATCGGGGTAATACTCCCGATCGGCGCTGCCGATCACGCCGTAGGCCCCTTTGATGTTGGGGTCTAAACAGGCGGCCGCGTAGCCGTTGCCGCCGAGGTAGGTCGCGCCCGCCGGGCACAGCTCAGCCTCGGTGTCGACGTCATCGGGGTAGTAGCGGCCCTCGGCGTCGGACGTGACGTAGAAGACCTGGGCCACGTCTACGGGCAAGACCGGGTCCTCCTCCTCATCGTCCCGACCGCCGAAGAGGCCGTCACCGTCTCCTTCACCTTTGTCGCGGCCGCTGAGGCAGGCGAGGCCAAAGGCGGCGATGAGGGTCAGAACAAGGGGGGTGACGAGGCGAGGGGTCGGCATCGGGGGCTCCAGAGA
>JBEAVX010000104.1:0-4722 GCA_041160755.1 Pseudomonadota bacterium | reverse complement strand
CGACTTGACATGACAAGAGAGACCGCGTACCCATTATCGGGTTAAAAGTGTGTGTGTGCCTCGCAGCGATGACGCTGCACTCGGAGTCGTCATGTCTCGCGCGCGCCTCGTGCTCCTCCTCATGCTGGCCCCGACGCTGCTCGCGGCCAAGTGCCGTGACAAGAAGATCGAGGAGGTGCCTGACGACACCATCGCCGTGGACATCCCCGCCGTCGATGTCGCGCTCCAGATCATCTCCATCGACCCCGCCCTGGGCGACGCCAACAAGCCCTTCGCGGCCCGCATCTACGGCTCCGAGTTCGCCCAAGGCTCCACGGTGAGCTTCAGCGGCACCCCGGCCTCTTCAGTCACCTTCGTCGATCAGAACACCCTCGACGTCATGGTCCCCGCCTTGCCCGAAGGCTCGGTGGACATCACGGTCAAGCTCCCGAGCGGCCAGCAGTCCACCCTGCGCCGGGGCCTCTCGCTCATGGCGGCGAACGCCAACGCCGTCTGCGACAAGGCCACGATCTACTTCGACCTCGACAGCAACACGCTGCGCCCCGACCAGCGCACCGCGCTCAACGCCCTCGTGCCTTGCCTCTCCCGCCGCACCGAGCGCATTCGGCTGGAGGGCCACACCGACGAGCGCGGCACCACCGACTACAACCTCGCGTTGGGCCAACGCCGGGCGAACGCCGTCAAGGAGTACCTCGTGAGCCAAGGGGTCCCCCCGTCTCGCATCGACTCGATCACCTACGGCGAGGAGCGCCCGACCCGCGCGGGCTCCGGTGAGGACGTCTGGTCCGCCAACCGCCGCGTTGAGCTCCGGGTGACCCGGTGAGCCCCCGCCACGTCGTCCCCGTGGCCCTGGCGCTCGGCCTCCTCGGCGGCTGCGTGCTCGACCGCACCGGCCAGTCCGCCACGGCGGCCTATGAGCGTGAGCTGGCCGCCCAGAAGGCCCGCGCCGACGAGCTGGAGCGCCTCAACGCCGACCTGGAGCGCCGCCTCGTGCAGCTCGACGAGGTCGTGCGGTACCGTGGCCAACAAGAGGCCGAGAAGCTGGAGAACCTCGATCAGGTGCGCGACGAGGTCCGCCGCCTCCGGGGCGAGCTGGAGACCGGCCAGCACGAGGCCGACGCCACCAACTCCGCCACCAAGGCCTTCCGCGAGGACGCCCAGTTCCGCCTGGAGTACATGGAGCTGCGCGTCGCGACGCTGGAGAAGGCGCTCGGCGTGAAGCCCCCGGCCGCGCCGATGCCCGGCGGCCAGGTCGCCGTCGCCCCGCCCGCGGGCGGCGGCGAGGTCACCTCCCCGGTCAGCCCGCCCAAAGAGGTCGAGCTCGCGGCCACCCCCGACGACCTCATCCGCATGGCTGAAGAGTCGCTCAAGGCCAACCAGCCCGTGCTCGCCCGGGCCCAGCTTGAGCGTTTCTTGCGCGAGAACCCCAACCACGCCCGCGCCGTCGAGGCCCGCTACGCCTCGCCGAGACCTACTACAACGAGAAGAACTACAAGTCGGCGGCCCTGAAGTTCGACGAGGTCGCCACCCAGGCCCCCGACAGCGTGTGGGCGCCCTGGGCCATGGTGCGCCAAGGCGAGTGCTTCAAGGCGATGGGGAACAACGACGCGGCGAAGCTGTTCTGGGAGGACGTCGTCGCGAAGTACCCCAAGAGCAAGGCCGCCAAAGAGGCCAAGACGCTGCTGGGCTCCTGATGCTGTGGCTGCGCTTGACCGCGCTTGACAGCGGGTGCGCGCGGACATAGAAGAATCGTCCCTGCTTCCTTCATCGAGGAGGCGCCCCCCCGGGCGGCTCCTTTTTTTTGGCCTCGGCGTGGCCATCAACTCCTGAACCTCTCCCGCCGGTCGTCCTGAACATGTCCGAGTCTCCGCGCCCCACCACTGACATTCGCCCGATTCAAGCGCAGCTCTTCGCGCTGTTTGAGCCTGTCATCGTGTCGTTGGGGTACGAGCTTGTGGCGGTTGAGCTGACCAACACCTTCGGGCGCCGCACGCTGCGCGTCTCGGTGGATCGCCCCGGCGGCGTCATCATGAACGAGCTCGCCCGGGTGAGCCACGCGCTCTCGGCCCTGCTCGACGTCGAGGATCCCATCTCCGGGGCGTACGACCTTGAGGTCTCCTCGCCCGGCATCGAGCGCCCGCTTCAGCGGGCCGCTGATTTCGCCAAGTTCTCCGGCTACCGCGCCCGCCTTCGTTTAGACGGCACCGCCTCGCGCCGCCAGATCACCGGTCGCCTCAAGGGGCTTGACGGTGACGCGGTGCTCATTGAGGCCGACGGCCAGCCGCACACGATCCCCCTGGCCCAGATCGTCCGCGCTCAGCTCCAGCTCACGCTCGACGAGTACGAGTCTTTGGCCGAGTCGTCGCCACCGCGCCCCGACCCCGATGGAGGTTCGCCATGATCAGCGAGCTCGCCCGACAGATCGACATGCTCCACCGCGAGAAGAACATCCCCCGCGACGCGGTGATTGAGGTTCTTGAGTCCGCCATGGTCGCCGCCGCGCGCAAGCGCTTCGGCAACGAGCGCGACATCGAGGCCCAGTTCAACGAGGAGCTGGGTGAGGTGGAGCTGTTCGAGTTCAAGACGGTGGTCGAGGAGTTCGACAACAACGACACCGAGATCCTCATCGAGGAGGCCCGCGCCCTCGATCCGGACTGTGAGGTCGGCGACTCCTTGGGCATCAAGATGGACGTCGAGGGCCTCGGCCGCATCGCCGCCCAGACGGCCAAGCAGGTCATCATCCAGCGCGTCCGCGACGCCGAGCGCGAGATGACCTTCAATGAGTTCCGCGACCGCAAGGGCGAGCTCATCACCGGCATCGTCCGGCGCTTCGAGAAGGGCAACATCATCGTGGACTTGGGCCGCGCTGAGGCCATCCTCCCCCGCCGCGAGCAGGTGGTCTCCGAGACCTACCGCCAAGGCGACCGCATCCAGGCCTACGTGCTCGACATCACCCGGGCGGCGAAGTCCTCCCAGGTGGTGCTCTCGCGCTCGCACCCCGGCCTGCTGATGAAGCTCTTTGAGCTTGAGGTGCCGGAGATCTACGAGGGCATCGTGCGCATCGAGGCCTGCGCCCGCGAGCCGGGCTTCCGCGCCAAGATCGCCGTCTCCTCCACGGATCCCGACGTCGATCCGGTCGGCGCCTGCGTGGGCCTCAAGGGCTCCCGCGTTCAGGCGGTGGTGCAAGAGCTCCGTGGTGAGGCGATCGACATCATCCCTTACCACCCCGATCCGGCGCGGTTCATCGTTCACGCCATCGCCCCGGCGAGCGTGTCCCGCGTCTACATCGACGAGCACACGCACTGCATGGAGCTCATCGTCCCCGACGAGCAGCTCTCCAAGGCCATCGGCCGTCGCGGCCAGAACGTGCGCCTCGCCGCGCAGCTCACCGGCTGGCGCGTAGACATCTACTCCGAGACCCGGCACTCCGAGCTCAACGAGCTCGCCCGCGGCGAGTTCGCCCGCCTCGACGGTGTGGACGCCGACACCATCGAGCTGCTCATCCGCCACGGCTTCCGCACGGTCAAGGACCTCACCGACGCCGAGCCCTACGAGCTCGCCTCGATCCTCGACGTCGAAGAGGAGGAGGCCGCCTCCCTCATCAACCACGCGGACAAGGTGCTGGACGCCCTCATCTACGAGGACACCCAGCGCAAGAAGCAGGCGAACGAGATCGCCGACGATCTCCCGCCTGAAGCGGACGCTTGAGCTTGCATGGGGGCTGAAGATCCTGAGCGCCGGTGCCTGGTCAACCGGGAGTCAGGCCCCTCCGGGGCGCTGCTGCGCCTCGTCCTCTCCCCAGAGGGTGAGGTCTTCCCCGACTACCGAGCCCGTCTCGGCGGTCGGGGCGCCTGGGTGACCCCGTCCCGCGCGGCCATCGAGGAGCTGGAGAAGAAGCCCGGCTTGTGCAGCCGCGCCTGGTCCACCCAGGCCCGCACGGCGGGGCTCTTGCTCAAGGTGCAAGAGGCCAACCAGCGCGCTGTGGAGGAGGCCCTGGCCATCGCCTCGCGCAGCGGCGTGCTGACCGGGGGCAAAGACGCCGTGCGCGACGCCTTGGTCTCGGGCCTCGCCGAGTGCCTCGTCTTGGCGAACGACACCAGCCCGCGCCTCTGCGACGACCTGCGCAGCCGCGCCGGGGCGCTCCCGGTGTTCACCGTTCACCTCACCGTAGACGAGCTGGGCCAACGAATCGGCAAAGGAGCACGATCGGCGCTCGTCGTCCGGCGGTCAGCGGCCTCTCGCGCGCTCCTGCGTGAGTTGCGGTGGCAGGCGGCGCTGCGTTAGGGGATCCTCTCTCCTCGCTCACAGGCGAAGGTTGAACTTTGGGCGCTGGCGCGATAGCTCAGTGGCCCTGCATCATCGAAGGGCCCGACGCTGTGAAGGCGGAGAGTGCTCGGGCGAATCTTGTACCCTCTCCCAAGCGATGGAGAGGCGCGAAAGGAATCGAATGTCAAAGAAGGACCTGCTCGACCGGATTACCTCCAAGCCGAGCCCGAGCAAGCCAGCGCAGACCCCACCGCCGGTTGCTCGGCGCCGCCCCGGAGAGGGCCCCGCTGAGCCTCCCAAGGAGGTCGAGACCCGCGTCACGAGCGACGTGATCCGCCGTCGTAACGATCGCCCGACGCCGCCGTCCCGCCCGGCGCCGCCCCCGCCTCCTCCGGTGACGCGCCTTCGCAAAGCCGATCCCGTCGAGCGTGAGGCCCATCGTGAGCCCCCCGTGGT
>JBEAVX010000090.1:0-6986 GCA_041160755.1 Pseudomonadota bacterium | reverse complement strand
TCACCGCGGAGACCTCGCGGTCAAAGGGCACATAGGCCTCGATGACACAGGGCGCGCGGCCCAAGGAGTCCCAGGCGGCGAGGAGGTGGTCCTCCCGCTGGATGCGCGCCTGGCCTTTGCCATCGTAGCCGCCGCGGCGGGTCTTGAGCACGGCGGGAAGGCCGACTTCAGCGAGGCCCGCGCGGAGGCTCGGCTCGTCGTGAACCTCCGCCCAGCGGGTCTGGGGCAGGCGTAAGGTCTGGAGCAGGCGGCGCTGGGCGAGGCGATCCTGGATGAGCGCGAGGGCCTCGCTGCCCGGGGCGCAGGGGGCCACGGCCTCCACCGCGCGCAGCACCTCGGCGGGCACATGCTCGGTGTCGAGGGTGACCACGTCCACCTGGGCGGCGAGGCGGCAGGCGGCCTCAGCGTCGGAGAAGTGGCCCAAGACGAGGCCGTCGGCGACCTGGGCGGCGCCGCAGCGAGGGTCCGGGTCGAGCACGATCACCCGCAGGCCGAGGCGCCGGGCCTCCAAGGCCATCATCCGGGCGAGCTGCCCGCCGCCGAGCACGCCAACGGTGGCGCCAGGGCCCAAGGGGCGAAGGGCGCGCACGGGTTCACCGCTCACGGGTTCACCGCTCACAGCGGCTCCTCCAGCACCTTCTGGGTCTGCTCGGCGCGGAAGGTGGCGAGGCGCTCCCGCAGGGCCGGGTCGTGCCGGGCCAAAAACGCCGCCGCGAGGAGCGCCGCGTTCACCGCCCCGGCCTCGCCGATGGCCAAGGTGCCCACGGGCACCCCCTTGGGCATCTGCACGATGCTCAACAGCGAGTCCAGGCCGCTGAGCGCCTTCGACTGCACCGGCACGCCGAGCACCGGGAGGAGCGTCTTCGCCGCCGCCATGCCCGGCAGATGCGCCGCGCCGCCCGCCCCGGCGATGATCACCTGCAGGCCACGACCCTCGGCCTCTTCACAGTACGAGAACAGCAGGTCCGGCGTGCGGTGGGCCGAGACCACCCGCACCTCGTGGGGCACGCCGAGGGCCTGGAGCATGTCCGAGGCGCCCTTCATCGTCGCCCAGTCCGAGCGGCTGCCCATGATGACGCCGACGAGCGGCTTTGGATCCTGCGGCGGGTGGTCCATGAGGGCTCCGGGCGGATTGGGGGCCACCGCGTAACGTGCCCAGCGCCGTCGCGCCCGCGTGGACCGGCCCACATTGACAGCTCCTCGCCAGCACTCCTAAGATGCGCCGAATGTCCCGTGTCGTGCTCATCACCGGCTGCCGCTCGGGCTTCGGTCTGCTCACCGCCGCCGCCGCCGCCCGGGCGGGCTTCACGGTCTACGCCGGCCTTCGGGCCTTGGAGCACGGCGACGCCTTGCGTGAGGCCACCGCAGGGCTGGACGTGCGGCCCCTCGTGCTCGACGTGACCTCCGCCGAGCAGCGCGCCTCCGCCATCCACCAGATCATCGCCGAGACCGGCCGCCTCGACGCCTTGGTGAACAACGCCGGCCAGGCCCTCGGCGGGTTCTTGGAGCTGGTCGAGGAGGACGAGCTGCGCGCGATCTTCGAGACCAACCTCTTCGGCGCCTGGGCCTTGACGCGCCTCGCCTTGCCGCACTTACGCGCCCAGACGCGAAGCACCGTCGTGATGGTCTCTTCAGCCTCGGGGCGCATGGCCATCCCCGGCCTGGGGGCCTACGCCGCGAGCAAGTTCGCCTTGGAGGGGCTCAGCGAGGCCTGGCGGCACGAGCTGGCGCTGTTCGGCGTGCGGGTGGTGCTCATCGAGCCCGGCGCCTACCGCACCGACATCTTTGGCAGAAACCGCCAGCTCTCTCGGGGGGTCGCCACGCCGGGGGTCTACGCGCCGTGGGTCACCGGGATGGACAAGGTCTTCTCCGCCGTCGTCGATCGGGTGGCGAGAGATCCGGTGGAGGTCGCTGACGTGATCGTGGGCGCGCTGAACGACCCCCGCCCGCCCCTTCGGTACCCCATCGGGCCGAGCACGGGCCTTCGGGCGGCGCTGCGGGCGATCCTGCCCGAGCGGCTCACCGAGGCTCTCATCGCCCGGCTCCTGCGCCACGCCCGTGAGAAAGGCGAGCGCCTGCTGGCTCAGAAGCCGTAGCGGTCGAACACCGGCGCCAGCACCCGCCGCAGCCGCGCCTCGTCCAAGGTGATCCCCTCCAGGTCCACCACCCGGGGCGGCGGCGCCTGCGCCGTCGCTTGAGGCGGCGGGCCGGGCAGCTCAAAGTGGGCGTAGATGCGCTGAATCGTGGCGTTTGGGTCGGCGTGCAGAGCGTCATGGCGAACCACGAGGCGGCGGTGCTCGGGCAAGGTCGGCAGATCCCGCTCGGCGCAGAGGTAGGTGCGCACGCTGTCCTCCAGGATCACCTCGACCTGGGCCGGGGTGAGCGACGGCACCTCCGGGGCCCGGAGCCGCCAGATGGCCCGCAGCAAGGCGAGGCGCGAGGGGATGGCGCGGAGGGGATCCCGCACCAGGTAGATGAAGCGCGCGTCGGGAAAGAGCCTCGCCAAGGCCGGGATCTTCTGGGTGAACGCCGGGTTCTTGGCGACGATCCAGCGCTCATTGGGGGCGGTGTCTCGGTCTCGGGAGAGCCGCCGGGTCAGCACGTCCCGGTAGAAGCCCAGCACCCGGGCCTGGCGGGCGGCGGGCTGCTGGTCGAAGTGCCGCAGGGCGTCGAGCTGGCGGCGCTCGACGCTCACCGGGTCGTCGTTGGCGCACATGATCGAGGCGAAGACCGCCCAGAGCACAAACTCGTCCTCCTCGACCTCGCCCAGCCGCAGGCGGTGCAAGGGGTCCACGGGGCCGAAGATGCGGTCCTCAAGCCGAGAGAGGGCCCCGCCCAAGACCCGGTCGAGCCCAGCGACGGCGGCGCGAAGGGGCGCGGCGGACACCGCCGGCAGGAGCATCTCGCCCAAGGTGAGCGCCCGGGCGTGGGCGGCGTCGGCGGCGAGCAGGCGGTGCAGGGCCGTCGTGCCCGAGCGTTGGTGCCCGACGATGAACAGCGGCCCGCGCCCTTGGGCCTCTCGCCAGCCCGGGGCCACCAGCTCATCGAGCGCCCAGGTCGCCTGAGAGACCGACCACAGCCCCAGACGTAGGGCCAGCTCCCCCAAGGCGCGGCCCGGGCTGTGGGTGATTCGATCCCGAACCCGGCGGGCGAGGTGGGACACCCCAAACGGCAGCACCACGTCCTCGACACGACGAGACCGGGGCGGGAGGTGCCTGGCGGCGACCAGCGCCTTGAGCGCGGCGAGATCCCGCTTGTTCTGGCGGCCCTTCACCGGGAAGGTGTCCACCCGCTGCACCTCGTCCGGGGCGCCGTCAGGGCCCGCCGCCGCCCGCGCCGCCGCCGCGACGGCGGTGAGGTCCAAGCTCGGCGGCCCGGCGACGATGAGCGCCAGCCGCTCGTCTTGGCTGTGCTCGTCCCAGTCGCCCACGAGCGCGCAGTCCTCCACCGCGAGGCCCCGGCGCAGCGCTTCAGCGAGGATCGGCCCCTCCAAGGTGCCCGGGTACAGGTTCACGCCCCGGCGGATGATCATCTCTTTGCGGCGGCCGTGCAGGGTGAGCACCGGGCCCTCCGGCGTCGGGACGAGCTGCCCCAAGTCGCCCGTGCGCAGCGGCTCCCCAGGCGCTCGGGGCGGCTGGCCGAGATACCCCGGCGTCACCGAGGGCCCGTCGAGCAGCACCTCCCCGACCTCTCCGTCGGGGGCGTCGATGGTCAGCACCACCCCCGGCACCGGGCGGCCCACCAGATCCCCGGGCGCCGTCCAGGCGAGCTTCTCCGCCAAGCTGGCCGAGCAGATCGGCCCGGCCTCGGTCATGCCGTAGAGTGAGGTCACCTGGGTCGCCGGGGAGAGGAAGCCCTGGAGCGCCTGCAAGAACCTCGGGCGAACCGGCGCGCTGCCCAGCACCACGCAGCGCACGGTCTCCGGCAGCGGCCCCGCCGTCGAGCGCCGCATGATCTCCCGCCACAGATACGGCGCCCCGAAGTAGCCCTGGGCGCGGCCGCTCCTCAAGAGCGCCTCCACACGATCCGCCCGGCGATGCCCCCGGCCGTGGGCGAGCTGCACCTCGAAGCCGAGGTAGATCCCGTAGAGCGCCTGGGGCAAGGTGTCGACCACCAGCCGCTCAAAGCCCTCCATCACGAACAGGCCGCGCACGCTCTCCATGAAGCCCCGCAGGCTCTTGTGCGTGTGCTGCACCCCTTTGGGCGCGCTCGTCGTGCCGCCGGTGTAGACGACGATGGCGGCGTCCTCGGGCGCGCGGGCGGCGAGGGTGAGGCGCGGCGGAGCCCCCCGCTTGAGCCGCTGGTCGAGGCCCTTCTGGGAGACGGTGAGCACCAAAGCCGTCGGCGGCATCGGCGGCAGCCCGATCCGCCCGGCGACCCCCCGCAGCGCGCCGAGGGACCCCACCGCCTTGAGCCACGGGTGGATGATGAGCCAACGCGGCGCGGCGGCGGCCACGCGGCTGAGGTACACCGCGTCGCCGAGCCCACCCTCCAAGAGCACCGGCACGCCGCCCAAGGCGATCACGGCGAGGGTCGTGGCGAGGAGCTCCGCGCTGGGGGGCACCTGCACCACGGCGCGGTCCCCAGACACGAAGCCCGCCTCAACGAGGGCCTCCGCGACGGCGTCCACCCGCTGGCGCAAGGCCCCGCGCGAGAGCACCCGGCCGCTCGGCTCGCCCAGCGCCACGGCCTCGGGCGCAGAGTCCAGGTTCTCCAGCACGAGGCCCGCGAGGTTGTGCATCCGTCGATTCTATCCGTAGCGGCGCGGAGACGCCGCGAGGGGGGCGTCCCAGAGGCGCCCTGGGCGTGACGGGACCCGTTCATGGTCGCGCGAACCGATGACCTCCCCTCCCCGATCGTGAAGGAGCGCCCTCGTGACCCGAGCTCGCGGGCGACCCTCACCACCCCATCGAGGCCGCTGCGGGGTGCTCGAACGCCAGCTCGCCGACCTTGGGCACCCAGGACGCCGGGGCCAGACGGCGGTGATGATGGGCACCGCCGCGGGCGTGACCTACGTCAGCGTCGTGCTCACCTACGGAGGCGATCAGTAGCGCCCGGCGACCCGGATGTTCGCCGAGAGCGCGCCCCGGGCGTAGGGGTAGAGCGAGAGCTGCTCGGCGTCGTTGTACAAGATCGAGCCCTCCAAGCGGGTGGACCCACCGCCGTCGTCGTCGTCCATTCGACCATAGAACTCCGCCCGCGCCGAGACGTAGTTGCCGCCCTCGACGCCGTAATAGTACATGTCGGGCAACGCCGCCGTGCCGACGCGTAAGGACCAGCCCGCCTCGGCCTCACCAAAGCCTGGGCTGTGCAGGCCGAGCATGGCCTCATGCACGATGGGCTCGGGGCTCCACGAGACGGCCGCGAGGACGTCTAGGCGGCCGAACAGGTCGTACTGCTGGAGGTGGACCGTGCGCAGCGGCACACGCGGCGGCTCGGCCTCGATGGGCAAGACGGCGGTGGTGTCGTTGCCGTCCTCGTCGACGGTGGGCTGCTCGGCGTAGCCCGGGGGCGCGGTGATCGGCAGCTTACGGCCGTAGAGCGCCGTGCGACCCACCGGGGTCTGCACGCCCTTAAAGCCCGCGCTCAGATAGGCCGGCCGCTCGTCAAGGCCACGGTCGGCCAGGGCTGAAGCGAAGCCGCCGAGGCGATCCTCGCCGAAGTGCAGGTAGCCGCCGCGCCCGCTCACATAGCCCGCGTAGACCGAGCCTAAGGCGCCGTTGTAGCTCGCCCCGGCGATGAAGTCCGAGCTGATGGTGCTCACCCCGAAGTCCTCGTCCCAGTTCAAGGGCGCGAGCATCACGGCGGCGGGGAGGTAGATCATGTACGACGCGGACATCATCGCCCGGGTGTACGAGCCGCCAAAGCCCGTCGCCGAGAAGGCCACAGAGCTTGAGTAAAAGTAGCCCAGGCGCCCCAAGCGACCGGCGAACCCAAAGGCCCCAGCGCCGAGGTCCAGGGGCCGCATGGCGAGGCGGTACTCTTGGGGGCAGCTCCCGAAGGGGTAGCTCGTCTCCACGGTGGGCACGTCGGTGACGCCGAAGGTGGCGGCCTGCTCGTAGAGCGACACGGCGAAGCGCCCGTCGGTGTCGGCCTGGGCGGCCTGGGCGAGCAGCGGGAAGAGCTCACGCTCGGCGAAGGTGGCGGCGGAGAACACCTGGCTGTTCGTCGTGATCGCCGCCCGGGCGTTGCGATACCCGGCCGTCCCGGCGATGGGCGCGTTGCCTTCGCAGTCGTTGCGGGTGCCAGGGGTGCCGTAGATGAAGCCGCCTTGGTTCTGGGCCCAGGCGAAGGTCGAGAGCAGGAGCCAAGCGGCGGTCATGGCGCGCCGCCGGTGTCGGATCCTGCGTCACTCTCCCAGTACGCCTCGCCGTCTCTGCGCTGCACGACGTAGGGGCAGGCGTTGGAGGCGCGCAGCCAGGCGTCGAGGTCCTCCCCGCGCCGGAGCACCTCTTCACACGAGAGCCCATCGATGGCGTAGGCGCAGTGGAAATAGTCGTCTTCAGGGAAGTTCGCGGGGTTCTCGGGGGCCTCGTTCAGATCGATCGGCACACAGACGTAGTCGGCCTCAAACCGCTCGTAGCGGGCATTGGCGAGCTCGGCGTCCTCGGTGCAGGCGAAGGTGCGGGCGGCGATGGCGTAGCCCGCCTCGCGGCAGGGCTGGTCTGGGGGCATCGGCTGAATGCCCGAGCAGGCGCCGAGGAGCGGGGCGAACAAGAGGACGCGGCTCATGGGGTCACGCTCCAGAGCTCGTTGGCGCCGACAACGACGTGGTGGTCCAAGAGCGCGCCGTCGGCGTCGCGCCGGGCGACCCAGACGTGGCCGGTGAAGGTGCCTTGGCTGTAGCCTCCGCCGGGGCTGAGCGTGTTGTACAGCACCTCCTCGCAGGCGTCATCGCGCCAATAGATCCGCACGACCTCGGCGAGCGGGTTCTGGATGGCCACGTTGGAGGACACGCCGCTCATCGTCGAGCAGGGCAGCTCCTC
>JBEAVX010000086.1:0-6483 GCA_041160755.1 Pseudomonadota bacterium | reverse complement strand
GGGCCAAGGAGCGCACTTGGCCTTGGCTGCCCCAGGTCCGGGCGCTGCGGCCGTCGAGCGTCAGCTCCAGCTCATCGCGCTGGGGGCCGTCGATGGGCGCGCCGCGCTCAAGCTCGGCGTTGAGGTTCTCGCCGAGGAGGACCCGAAACCGCTCGGCCCGGGCGGCCTCGTCGCCGTCGCCGAGGCGGCTCACGTAGCGCAGCCCGACCTTGCCCCGGCCGGAGATCGCCCCGTGCATCTGGAGAAAGGGCTCGTGCAGCTCAGCGACGAGGCGGTCCCGCCGGGCGGAGAGCCGGGCCCCCGCCACCGCCAGACGCTCGTTGAACACCTCCAGGCTCAGCCGATCCGGGCGCTCTTGGCGCAAGAGCGCGGACTTCTGCTCCATCGCGCCCCGGAAGGCCTGGGCGATCTCCAGAAAGCCCGCCCGGGCGGTGAACGCGGCGCGGTCCAAGAAGCGGCGGCGAAGCTCGGGGCCCTCGCGCACGATGGCGACGTCCTCAGGCGTGAACACCACGGCGCGAAGGCTCGCGAAGTACTCCTCCAGCTGCGCTGGGGACTTGCCGTCGACGCGGCCTTTGCGCCCGGTGGGGCTGAGCTCGACGCTGAGCTGGCGGCGGCTCTCGCCGTCGAAGACGAGGCCGCTCACCTTCGCGCTGTCTTGGCCGTGGCGCAGAAGCTCGCGGTTGCGCCGCGCCCGAAACCCCTTGAGCGCCGCGAGGGTGTGAACGGCCTCCAGGAGGTTGGTCTTTCCCTGGGCGTTCTCGCCGGTGAACATCACGAAGCGGGCGTCGGTCGAGACCTCCACCCGCTCTAAGTTGCGAAAATCCTGGGCACAAAGCGTCAGGAGTCGCAAGCGTCAGTCGAGGCGCATCGGCATGACGATCATCAGGCAGTCGTCGCTCTCGGGCTCCCGCAGGACCGCCGGAGAGAGGGCGTCACCGAGCTCGATGATCGAGCGCTCGGCGACCATCGCGCTAAGCACCTCTTGGAAGTACTTGATGTTAAAGCCGATCTCGACGGGGTTGCCCTTGAGCTCGATGGCGAGCTGCTCCCGGGCCTCGCCCTGGTCGGCGTTGAGCGCCAGGACGGTGAGCTGGCCGGCCTCAAACTTGAACCGCACCGGGCGGGAGCGGTCTTGGGCGAGCACGGCCACACGCTTGAGCGCGGAGACGAGGGCCTCGCGGTCGGCGGTGACCCGGCGCTGGAAGTTCGTGGGGATCACCCGGCGGTAGTCGGGGAACTCGCCGTCGATGAGCCGGAAGTGGAAACGCGCTGAGGGCACGGAGAGGAGCGCGGAGCTCTCGCCGAAGGACAGCTCGACGTCGCCCTCGATGCGCTCGCAGAGCTTCTTCATCTCGGCGATGGCCTTGCGGGGCAGGAGCATCCGCTGGCCCATGTGGAAGTCGCCCTCAAAGGGCGCCTGGGCGTAAGAGAGCCGGTGCCCGTCGGTGGCGACCATCCGCAGGAGCCGCTGGCCGTCGTGGCCGTCGTGGACCTCCAGGTGCGCGCCGTTGATGCCGTAGCGGTTGTCGTCGGGGCAGACGACGAAGCCCGTGCGGTCGATGAGCCAGGCGAGCTGCGGCGCCTTGAGGCGCATCACCCCGTTGCCGTCGAAGTGCTGGGGGAAGGGGTAGTCGTCCGTGGGCAGGCCGTTGACCTTGTACCAGGCCGAGCCCGAGCTGACCTCCAGGCGGTTCTGGGCGCCGAGCTTGAGGTGCGCCGTCGAGTCGGGGAGCACCCGGGCGATCTGGAACAGCGACTGGGCGTCTACGGAGATCTGCCCCGGCGTCTCGACCGTCGCCGGGAAGTCGCCGATGTAGGACATCTCGGTGTCCGTCGCCGTCAGCCGCAGCCGACCCTCCGCCGCCTCCAGCACCACGTTCGAGAGGATCGGGTTGGGCGTGTTGCGGCGCTCGACGATCCCCTGGACCCGGGTGAGGCCCGTGAGGAAGGCGTCTCGATCGATGTACAGCTCCATGAGGGCTCCGCTGGATGACAGGCTGTGCTTCCGCGCTGCTGCTGGCTGTCGAGGTGAGGGGGATGAGAGAGATCGATCTTGATCAGATCGATCCTTCATCCATCAGATCCGTGCCTATGCACGCTGGGGACTAGTCCGTAAGTGCGTATCCTGATTGAGTTAGCCCTATGGATCATCTGGGGACGATCCAGGGGGCGGATCATGGAGCGACTCAGGAGCTGCCCACAGGGGTGTTCGGGCAGGAGAGCAGTCCATCGATCATCAACAGGGGCACCACAGCATACTCCGCAGCCTGTTAACAGGATTATCCATAGCCGCCACCGCCCGTTTTGAGCCCGCTGAGGCCCTTGCGTCGTCAAGAGCGCGGGTGGCCGCGGAAGATCGGGGAGAACGACGACGGCGAGAGCTCTCTCCGGCGCGGTATGCTTCGCGGCGAGATCGTGAAGGAGCCACCCTTGCCCCGTCCGCCGAACGTCACGCGAGAGGTCGCCGAGATGCCCGGCGCCATCTTCTCCAAGCTCCAAGCGCGCGTCGCCCAGCACCCGGGGCCGATCTTCCCGCTGCACGTCGGCGACACCTGGCTCGACCCGGTGGAGGGCGCGCGGATGGAGGACCTCACCCTGGCCACCCAGCCCCGCGTGCACCACTACGTCTCGCCCCAAGGAGAGCCCGCGCTCCTCGACGCCTTGGTGGAGAAGCTCCGGGCCAAGAACGGGCTCCAGGTGGAGCCCAGCGCCGTGCTCGTCACGGCTGGGGCGACGGGGGCCTTGGCCTCGGCCTTGGGCGCGCTCCTCAGCCCGGGGGAGGAGGTGGTCATCCTCGCGCCGTTCTGGCCGCTCATCCGGGGGATCGTGCAGGCCTTCCGAGGGCGCCCGGTGGAGCTGCCGTTCTACGACCGCGTCGGCTCGGCGGCGGAGGCCGTCGCCGCGCTGCGGGGCGTGATCGGCCCGAACACCGTGGCGATCTACGTCTCGTCCCCGTCGAACCCGACGGGCCGGGTGCTGCCCCCGGACTGGCTGGAGGCCATCGCCGCCTTGGCCCGGTCTTTGGACCTGTGGCTCCTCTCCGATGAGACCTATGAAGACTACGTGTTCCGAGGGGAGCACGTCTCCGTGGCGCGGTTCGCCCCCGAGCGCACGCTCACGGCGTTCTCGTTCTCCAAGGCCTACGGCATGGCCGGGAACCGCGTCGGGTACCTGGTCGGCCCCCCGGCGATCGTCGCCCAGGCCCGCAAGGTGAGCACCCACACCTTCTACGCCGCGCCGACCTCGGGCCAACGCGCCGCGCTCGCCGCGCTCACGCGCGGAGCGGCGTGGATCTCTCGGGCGCAAGCGCTCTATCAGGCGGCCGGGGACGCCGCCGCCGCCGCGCTGCGGCTGCCGCCCCCCGAGGGCGCCACGTTCTTGTTCTTGGACCTTCGCGCCAACCTCGATGATCGGGGTGTGGCGGGGTTTTTGGAGGACGCCCTCGACGACGGGGTGCTCCTCGCGCCAGGCGAGAGCTGCGGCGCGGCCTACGCCGGTTGGGCCCGGCTGTGTTTTACGAGCGCGCCCCCGGCCCAGGTTGACATGGCCATCGCTCGCCTCTCTCGCCGATTGGGATACACTTGATGGTCCTGACTGACGCAAGAGGCGTCGGGGTAAATCTCGCAGCGAAGAGGTGCGCGGATGCGGTCGAACAGCGGACGGATTGTCGGGTTAGGAGTCTCGTTCCTCGCGTGCTCACCGGGGGTTGTGCTCGCCCAAGATGTGCCGCCAGTCGGCCCCGCGACCATGAACGCCGACCCGGTCCGGCCCTCGATCGACGCCACCCGCACGCTGTTCACCGATGACTCCACGGCGCCGGAGTCCAAGGCCGTCTACGTCCGCGCCGCGACCTGGTGGGTGCACAACCCCTACCTCTGGCAGTGGGACGACACCGGCGAAGAGATCTCGGTCCTTCAAGACGCCGTCGCTCTGGGCCTCTCCGCGGGCTACGGCCTCGGCCCGGTGCGCCTGGGCGTCAACGTGCCGTTCTACGCTTGGTCGGCGGGCACGCTCCAGCCCAACGGCGGCCCCACCATGGGCGACCCGAGCCTCGATCTGAAGTGGTCTCTGGTCAACCGTGAGGAGGGCAAGCCCGGCGTGGCCCTCGTCGGTCGCGGCGCCTTGCCCATCGGCGATCCCGAGAGCCTCTTGAGCTGGGGCTCGGCGACCTGGGAGGTCGGCCTCGTCGCGGACTACATGGTCGGCGACGCCTTGCTCATCGCGAACGTCGGCACCCGCGGCCTGCCCGAGGTGACGCTCAACGACCTGGAGATGAACGACCAGCTCTGGTACCGCCTCGCCGCGGCCTACGCCGTGAACGAGACCTCCGGCGTGTCTCTGGAGGTCATCGGCGGCGCGAACTACAAGACCCTGAGCACGTCGAGCGTCGGCAACCCGTCCGAGGCCCTGCTCGGCTTCTGGACCCAGGTGAACGAGAGCGTGCGCCTCAACGGGGCCATGGGCGCGGGGCTCACTGAAGCCATCGGCTCCCCGGCCTGGCGCCTCACCGCGGGCTTGTCCTATGTGAGCAGCGGTCGCGGCGATCGTGACCTCGACGGCATCGTCGATCGCCTCGACGCCTGCCCGACGGTCGCTGAGGACCTCGACAAGTTTGAGGACGCCGACGGCTGCCCGGAGCTCGACAACGACAAGGACGGCCTCGCCGACACCATCGACGCCTGCCCCATCGACCCTGAAGACAAAGACAGCTTCAAGGACGAGGACGGCTGCCCCGAGGCCAACGCCCGCGTCGCCGTGGAGGTCATCGCCAGCGACGGTCGGCCCCTGCGGCTGCTCAAGGTCTCCATCGTCCCGGCGACCGGCCCGACGACGGAGCAGTCCATGAGCCCGTTCAACGTCGATCTGGAGCCCGGGAGCTACCTGCTCCAGGCGAGCGCTGAAGGCATGCGCTCCTCGTCTCGCACCATCGAGGTCCCCGCCGAGGGGCTGCTCCAGGTGCGGGAGATCCTTGAGCCCGAGGTGAAGCTCGGCACCCTCGTGCTGCGGGTGCAGGACCCCTCCGGGGCGCCGATCACCGCGACCTGGACGGCGGACAACCAAGGCTACGAGTACGGCGCGAGCGGCGGCTTCGCCAAGCGGGATCTCCCCGAGGGCGACCACACGATCGTCGTGCGCGCCGAGGGCTTCCAGCCCGGCGAGACGATCGTCACCGTCACCGCGGGCCAGCAGGTCGACGCCATCGTGATCCTCACCCCGTCCCGGGTCGTGGTCACCGCCGAGCGCATCGACATCCGCGAGCAGATCTTCTTCGAGTACGACAAGGCGGTCATCAAGCCCGAGAGCTACGGCCTGCTCAACGAGGTCGCCTCGATCATCATCGCCCACCCCGAGATCCTGCGCATCCGGATCGAGGGCCACACCGACGACAAGGGCTCGGACTCCTACAACCTGAAGCTCAGCCAGGCCCGCGCGGACTCCGTGCGTGACTACCTGATCCGTCAGGGGGTGCCCGCGGTGCGGCTGTACTCCATCGGCTACGGCGAGACCCGCCCCATCGCCGACAACAAGACCGCCTCCGGTCAGGCCCTCAACCGCCGCGTCGTGTTCTACATCGAGGAGCGGGCCGACTAACGCCCGGTCCTCGGCGCACAGGAGCCGCAAGAAGCGTGCTGGCCCTCTGGATCATCGCCGTCGCCGCCGCGCAGAGCGAGGCGGCGATCCCCCGGCCGGCCGTCGAGAGCGCCCGGCTCTTGACCGTCGAGGACGCCCGCGCCCAGACGGGCTGGGGGCTCTCGGCCCGGGCCTATGGCCTGGGGGATCCCCTCATCCCGACGCTCTCCGGCGCGCACCTGAGCCTCGCCGGGGGCTTTGGGCCCGCGCGCCTCGGCGTGGACGCGCCCATCAGCGCCGCGGGGCTCGGCGCGACGCGGCTCTCGGGGCGGCTGATCGCGCCTTGGGGCGTGGCGGAGCGCCCGGGGCTCGGCCTGTGGGGCGCGGTGATCCTGGAGGACGCGCCCGTCGGAGAGCTGGGCCTGCTCGCCGACGCGCAGCTCGGCCTGGTGACCGGGGCGCTCACCCTCGGGGCCCGCGGCGGAGACGGCGGGGCCGCCGGGTTTGGCCGCGCCGGGGCGTCCGTGGCGGTGTTTGACGCCTTGGACCTGAGCGCCGAGGTCCACCTCGACGCGCCGGGGCTCAACACCTTGTCCTGGAGCGCCGTCGGCGCCGCCCGCGCCCAGCTCGGCCCCTGGGCGAGCCTCGGCGTCGGGGTCGGCTGGCGCCCTGAAGACGACGCCCTCACGGCGATCTTGGGCCTCAGCCTCCACGTCCAGAGCGCCGCCGACGGGGATCGGGACGGCGTGAAGGACGAGCTCGACCGCTGCCCCCGCCGGGCGGAGGATGAGGACGGCTTTGAGGACGACGACGGCTGCCCCGACCCCGACAACGACCAAGACGGCCTCAACGACGACCAAGACGCCTGCCCCGGGAGCGCCGCCCCGGATCGGGCCGACGGCTGCCCCG
>JBEAVX010000069.1:0-11915 GCA_041160755.1 Pseudomonadota bacterium | reverse complement strand
GGGCTGGATGATCCATTTGCCCCAGACCTCGGACAGCGTGCCTTGGGCGAGGCCGAGGGAGTCGCCGCCGCGCGGGGTGTACTCGGGCACCGCGCCGCTCTCGACATAGAGCGTGCAGCCCGTGCTCAGCGTGATCGGCCACTGGCCATAGGCGAGGTAGTCGTCGTACTCTTCAGTGCCCGACTTGAACGAGGTGGGCACCGTGACGTCCTCGACGCGCACCAAGCCGCCCTCGTAGCCCTCTAAGGCGTCGTTGTCGCCGCAGGCCGCCGAGGGCAAGAGCGCCGGGTCGGGCATCGTGACCTCGGCCTCGTCGGAGACCTCGTAGGTCGGGAAGCTGAGCTGGGTCGTCGCCAGGTACTCCTGGTTCGAGCCCGTGAGCAGCGTCAGCCGCCGCCCGACGTAGATGCCGCGTTTGCCCGTCTCCGCCGAGTCTTCGTCGGGGCGGTTGAAGGTGTAGATGAACATGCTGTTGTAGGACCCTTCCGGATCCGCCATGTCCGTCACCCAGAAGCCGTCGGTGCCGACCGTCGTGACGCGCACCTCACGGTCGAGGCAGCGCACTTCAGTGAACTGCTGGGCGAGCTGGTTCGTCTCGTGGTCGTCGGTGCGGTTGAGCTCGGACAGGGTGGGGATGGTGAACCAGATCGGCTCGCTCACCCCCGTCGCGAAGCTCGCTTTGCGGCCGGAGTCGATGTCTTTGTCGCCGAGATCCGAGAACCACACCCGCGTCGGGCCGAAGCCGTTCTTGAAGGTGACGTCGGCCTCGATGGTGTTGCCGTCGATGGGCACCCAGGGGCTCACGGTGAGGTTGCCGGGCTTGATCTCGACGGTGAGGTCGCCGGTCATCGTCCAGGGCTGCTGGTCGATGTCGAGGAGCTCCACGCGCATCCGCCGCGTCGTCGGCTCGGACGAGAAGGGCAGGGGCGACTCCGCGGAGCCCAGCTCGCCGTCGAGCACGCTCACCATGATGAAGGTGGGCTCGACGCGGTCCCGGGTGGTGGTGTTGCTGCAGCCGGGGGCGGTCATGGCGAGGCCGAGCGTGAGCACGACCCAGCGGGGGTGTCGAGGGCTCATCAGTACTCCGTCCGGATGCGCCCGTCTTCTTCGCAGATGCCGGGCTGGGGCAGCACATAGGTGTCGGTGATCGCCGCCCGAACGGCGTCGCGGATGCTCACCCCGGTGTCGAACTGGGTCGTGTTGCGCTCCAGCATGTAGAAGCCAGAGCCGCCCCGGGCGATGTAGTTGTTCGTGGCGACCTCATACGAGCCGTTCGGGTCCATGGGCTCGCCGTTCACGAAGATGTCCTCGGCCACGCCGTCGCGGCAGTTCATCGTGAAGGTGAGCCCGGCGACCTGGGCCTGGGAGTTGCAGCCGCGATCCGTGGACCGGCTGGAGACGTAGTCCAAGGTCTCCTGGAGCTCCGCGCCCGAGAGGTACATCGTCGTGATGGTGTTGTCGAAGGGCATGGAGTTGAACAGGTCGTCGAGCGTGATCGGCCAGTTGGCGTCGCCGGACTCCAGCTCGGCGCCGATGTCGGAGCGGATGCCCAAGGTGTTCGTGATCGCGATCTCCGTCTCGACGCCGGGGAAGTCCCGCATGGCCTCGGCGGCGAAGTTGCCGAGCATGGAGTCACCGCCTGTCGAGCCGTAGCGCAACAGCTTCTCGCTCGCCTCGCCGATGACCTGGTCCATGTTGTAGGTCTGGTCGATGAGCTCCTCGTAGTCCTCCATGATCTCGGAGACGCCGGGATCCTCTTCAGGCACGGTGCTCGACGAGATCGGGAACAAGGTGTAGCTGTGGGAGAGCAGCACGCCGTCGCGCACGACGATGTCCAGGCGGCCGATGAACTTGGCGAAGGCGCCGGAGTGCACGACCGGCACCCGCTTGCCGGTGTGTTTGTTGGTGACGACGAGCGGCGGGTCGATGGCGACGTGGTGGTGGCCGCCGAGCACAAGATCGACCATCTCGACCTCTCCGGCGAGCTCGATGTCGTCGTCTAAGCCCATGTGGGAGACGACCACGATGAGGTCCGCGCCTTGATCCCGCAGGAGCTGGCCCTCCTCGTTCACCACATCGACGTGGTGGAGCACCTTCACGCCCAAGGAGTTGTCCTCGTCGTAGATCGAGTTCAGCGAGCTGAGGTTCGCGAGGCCGATGACGCCGACCTTGAGCCCGTCGAGGTCGTAGAGCATCGACGGCAGGCTGAGGCGCTCCAAGTCGGTCGCCCAGGGCTCATCGCTCGACTCAAAGTCGTAGTTGGCGGCGAGCAGGCTGTAGCCCGCGGCCTTTGAGGCCTGCACGGCGAGGTTGTGGGCGCCGTTGTCGAACTCGTGGTTGCCGATGACCGCGGCGTCGAGGCCGGCCTCAGAGAGCGTGGCGACCTCGGCCTCGCCCATGAACTCGTTGAAGACGATCGCGCCCTGGAAGCAGTCGCCGCTGTCGAGGTGCAGCACCCGCCCGGCGTTGGCCCGCTCCCGCTTGAGCACATACGCCATGCGCGCGATGCCGCCGTAGTCCGTCGCGCCGTCGGCGAGGCCGAGCGCGTTGTCGGTGAAGCTCGGATCAAAGCGGTAGGGCAAGAGGCGCGAGTGGATGTCGGAGGTGTGCAGGAAGGTCACCCGCACGTCTTGGCCGGTGAGGTCCGGCGCCCCGCCGTCGAGGGCGTGGGGCACCATGTCGCAGCCCGTCAGCACGGCGGCGAGGCCCGAGACCACCACGGCGCGCTGCGCGAAGGATCGAAGGTGCAGCGTGAGATCACCGACCATGCTGGGTGCCTATGCGCGGGAAGGGGGCCCGCTATCGCGGACCGGGGGGGGCCGCAAGCGGACCGCTGGGGCTGTCGCAGGATCGCCATTAACAGGGGAGGCACAATCGGCCTCTCTCGCCATGAGGCCATTGAGGTTCCTTATGACTCCGCTGATCACCCTCGCGCTCATCTCGTCGCCCCTCACGTTCGCGGGGGTCTTCGCCGACAAGACCATGCGGGCGCCGCTCTCGTCGCGTGAGATCGAGCGCGGCCTGGTCCTCGGCAAAGGCTGGCTGGAGCTTGGCCTCGGCGCCGATATGAAGCGCGCTGAAGGCTACTGGGGCCCCGACGGCGAGGCCCTGGACTTTGACGCCGCGTCGTTCCTCTACACCCGGGAGCGGGCGCAGCTCCGCTACGGGATCACCGCCCGCTCCGACCTCGTGCTGATGGTGCCCTTCCACTACATCCAGCTCACGAACGACGTCCTGGGCACCGACACCAGCGGCCTCTACCTCGGCGATCCCCGCATGGCCTGGCGCTGGCAGCCTTGGACCACGGGCACGGCCGGCTCCGTGAAGGCCCTCGCGCTCGTCGCCGAGGTGAAGGCCCCGGCGGGCAACGAGGCGCCGGGATCAAGCATCGCCGGGCCGAGCACGTTTCAGGAGTTCGTCACCACGACGGGCACCTATGACGCCCGCCTCGGCGTCGAGACGAAGGCGCAGCGCGGCAACTTCGCCGTCGGCGGCCAGCTCGGCGGCGTGGTGAGCGCCTCGAACCTCGCCCAGTTCGTCGTCGAGACCGACACCAACCAGTTCTTGGGCCGCATCAAGCCCGGCAGCCGGGTCTACGCCGCCGTCGATCTCATGGCCCAGCTCGGCCCCGTCGCCCTGGTCGTGCAGCCCGGCGTCGAGGCCCACGGCGCCACCCGCCTCGGCGTGAGCGCGGCGGGCCTCTTCCCCGGCAAAGACCTTGAGCCCGTCGAGGGCAGCGAGGGCTGGAGCGCCGATCTCGACGCCAACGTCATCGTGAACGTCTCCCAGGGGCTCGACCTCACCTTCGGCGTCAACGTGCCCCTGCGCGGCGAAGACCTGATGTTTTTCCCGCTGGAGGACATCCACCCCACCCGCGGCCTCACCTCCTCAGCCACCCTTGAGCTTCGGTACTGAGCCATGACCACGCGCCCACACCTCATCCCTCAGGTCTTGCGCCACCTCACCACCAGCGCCCTCGTCGCCGCCACCGCCGCGCTCGGCGCCCTCTCCTGGTCTGGTCCCGCCGAGGCCAAGTTCGTCTTCCCCTACAACCACCCCGATCTCGACTGGTACACCATCGAGACCGAGCACTTCTACGTGCATTACCCGGTGAGCAAGAAGACCGAGGCCGAGGGGAACGACCACTACATCAACGCGGAGTGGTCCGCGCGAAAGTCGGCGAAGATCGCGGAAGAGATGTACGAGCCGATGTGCGCCGAGTTTAACTACTTCATCAAGGAGAAGGTCCACATCGTCATCTTGGACCAGTCCGACGAGCTGGAGGGCTTCACCATCCCCTCCTGGGACTGGATCGAGATCTCCGCCCACCCCGGCAGCTACTTCTACCGGATGCGCGGCCGCATGGAGTGGTTCTCCGACGTGCTCGTCCACGAGTACGCCCACGTCGTCTCGTTGAAGGCCAACTCCTCCTTCGCTGAAGGCACCGGCGGCATCTCCATCGGCGGCCTCTACGACGACGGCATCCGCGACCAGGCGAGCGGCGGCGAGTTTAACCTCGGCGACGGATCGCCCTTCTGGTGGACTGAAGGCGGCGCCGAGTACTGGTCCGACAACACCGGCTACAACTGGTGGTCCTCCTCCCGCGACATGAACATCCGCACCACCGTTCTGGAGGGCCGCCTGCTCACTTATGATGAGTGGGTGACCCGGGTGGACAAGTCCGACTGGGGCGACGGCGAGCGCGGCTACCAGCAGGGCTACAGCATGGCGCTCTACCTCCGGGAGCGCTTCGGCGACGAGACCTTCGCCCGCTTCGCCTTGGAGTACAGCGAGGGTTGGCGCGCGAACTGGGAGTCGGTCATCCCCGAGGTCACCGGCGTCGACGCCCGCACCCTCTACAACGACTGGGTGCAGTGGCTCACCGACAAGTACGGCGCCGTCTACGACCGTGTGCAGGCCGAGGGTGAGGTCGAGGGCTTCGAGATGACGCTCAAGCCCGGCGGCTGGGACTACGTCACCCCTGAAGATGAGGACGAGTGGCTTGAGAAGCGCTCCCGCGACCGCGAGGACGAGCGGGAGGCCACGGGCACCTGGGCCTTGGAGCCCCGCTTCTCCGGGGATGGCCGCTACTACGGCTACAACGGCAACGGCTACGTTCGCATCAGCCTCTTGCCCGAGACGGCGTTTTACCCCTTCACCGGCGAGTACCTGAGCGACCCCGAGCTGCTCCAGCGCTCCACCGAGATGAGCGTCGCGTTGCCGTCGAACCTCGGCGGCGCCTGGGACTTCGTGCCCGGCAAAGACCAGGTCGTCATCACCGGCACCGAGCACCTCTTCGACAGCGCCTTTGAGGCCTACACCGGCCTCACCCCCGAGCTCGACGGCTACGACTGGAACCAGCTCTGGCACGTCGATCTGCGGACGTATGAGCACAAAGAGCAGGGCCGCACGTATGAGAGCCTCACCCCGGCGCCCAAGGCCGGCCGGATGGTGTTTGACCCCGCCGCCGTGCGCCCGATCCCCAACACCCTTCGCGGCTCCGACCCCGCCGCGAGCCCCGACGGCGAGCGCCTCGTCTATCTGGAGTACGGCGACGGCACGATGAACGTCGTCACCATCAAGCTCGACGGCAGCGAGAAGAAGCGGCTGACGAGCTTCCACGACGGCACCTGGTTCCAGCGCCCGGACTGGTCCCCCGACGGCAAGTCGATCATCGTCTCCATGTTCCGCAACTACCAGAACGTGCTGATGATCCTCGACGCCCAGACCGGCGAGATGACGCCGATCACCTGGGACTCCCACGAGAGCTTCGACGCCCACTGGGCCGCCGACGGCCGCATCTACTTCTCGTCAGATCCCGGCGGCATCTTCAACGTCTTCGCCTACGACCCGGCGACGAAGGAGATCCTCCAGCTCACGAACGTCATCGGCGGCGCCCAGCAGCCCTGGCTCACCCCCGAGGGCAACCTCGTCTACGTGAACTTCACCGCCCACGGCTTCAAGATCTACGGCGTCGATCGTGACCAATGGATGAACAAGCCCGCCACGCACCTGTTCAACACCCAGATCGACATGGCCGAGGTCAAGCAGTCCTTGGCCTTCTCGGAGGACTTCTCGCAGTACGAGGCCGTCACGACCCCCTACGGCGTCGAGGACAACCTCATGTCGCCCACCGTGGCGCCGCTCATTCGTTTCTCGAACAACACCCAGACGAACTTCGGCCTGCAAGGCGGCTTTCAGCTCTACATGCAGGACTACGTCGAGAAGCACGTCGCCGTGTTTCAGGCCCTCGTCGGCGAAGACAGCGACCTGCTGTTCCAGTACTTCAACCAGTCCACCCGCGCGAACATCATGCTGCTCGGGCGCCGGGGCGTCTCCAAGTTTGACTTCGGCTACGCCTTAGACGCCGACAACGACCCGACGACCACCGACGACATCGAGACCTACCAAGGCAAAAACGTCCAGCAGTACACCTTGGGCGCGGCGGGGGTGTTTGTGCCCCTGAACAACCGCCTGCAGGTCGGCGTGATCGGCCAGGCGATGCAGTTCGGCTTCAAGGACACGACGGCGACCCGCTTTGAGCCGTTCTCGGTCTCCGCCGGGGTCTCGGGGTTCATGACCTACCAGACCATCTCCGACTACTACGGGATGAGCGCCAACCCGCCGCCGGGCAAGGTCATCAACCTGAGCTACGCCCGGAACTTCACCGACATCCAGTACAAGGCCTACTACGGCGTAGACGTCGATGACGGCCAGCTCCTCGACGAGTACAGCTTCAACCAGTTTGACCTCTCGTACACCCAGCACCTCCGGGTGCGGCCCATCGCGGGCTGGTCGCCGTTCGGCCTGCTCGCCTTGGCCCAGAAGCACCGCCACGCCTTCCAGTTCAACTTCTTGGGCGGGTACGTCGATCGGAACGTGCAGAACAACGACGAGTACCGCGCGGGCGGACGCCACCCCTACTGGTGGGGCAACGGCGCGCTGAACCCGAACACCATGTTCGCGGGCTACCCGGCGGGGAGCCTCCAGGGCGAGACCATGCTCATCCTGAGCGCGGCCTACCGCTTCCCGGTGTGGACCAAGATCAACAAGAAGATGGGCCCGCTCTATGTCTACGACCTGCACGCCCAGCTCATCGGCACCGCGGGCAACCTCTGGTCGTACCGGCCGCCCACGGAGCCCGGCACCTACTACGTCAACCGCTACGACGCGAACGTGGCCTACGACCCCGACGACGTGCGGCGGGAGATCCCCTTCGTGGACTACTCCTACAAGAACTCCCCGGTGGACCCCCTCACCGGCCAGCCCAACCCGAACTACCTGCTCTACGACGTGGGGGCGGAGCTGCGGCTCTCCAGCGCCTTGTGGCGTGGCAACTGGAACAGCTTCATGCGGGTGTCTTACGGCTTGAACGAGATTCGTGGCGTCAACGACGTGAACGGCGACAACGTCATCAGCACCTCTGACTCAGGGCTCGGCGACTCGTTCTCCAACGAGACCGAGCTGCCCGGTCTGCGCGTTTATTTCGGCTTTGGCACCGGCTGGTAGGAGCGACACCCCATGCCTCGTCCTCTCTTCATGCTCACCGCGCTCACCGCGCTCACCGCGCTCTCCGGCCTCACGGCCTGCGGGCTCGACACCACTGAGGCCGACGTGAAGCTCGCCGGGGTCGGCCTCAACCCCGATGAGATCGGCCCCGAGCCCACCCTCGCCGGGGGCCTCATCGAGGTGGACTGGTTCAACTTCGCTGGCGGTGGGCTCTCCTTGGCGGCCTTGGGCTTCAGCTCCTACGATGAGGTCGGGCCCACGATCACCACCTTCGCGCCGCCTTACGCCGTGGTGTATGGCCTCGCGTTCCTCTTCGACGACCTCGTGCCCGCCCCCGACGTGCACCACGGCGCCGTCGCTGTGCCCCCCGCCGTCGAGGACACCTGCTGGACAAACACCGAGCCCTTCTCGTACCTCATGGCGAGCACGGCCGAGGTGGGCGACAAGCTCGTGCTCAGCGACACGACGGGCAGCACACGCTTCGTGCTGGGGCGGTTCCCCGAGATCTACCCGCCGAACCCCCAGGACGTCTTCGTCTACTACAACAGCGTCGAGAGCTGGCACCCCGCCGCGCTCAGCGCGCCTTTGCCCGGCGGCGGCGCTCGGGTGCTCCACCCCGCGAACTTCACCCACGGCGCCACGGTGGACGTCTCCTTCGCCGGGGGCATCCCGCCCGTCGAGGCCCCGGTCTCGTCCATCCCGCGCCCCAGCGCGTCGGCGCCCCACGACCCCCTCACCCTGCCCAGCCGGGCCTCGGCGCTGCGGATGTCTTGGAACGGCGCGCTCTATGGCCCCAACGGCGCCACGGGGGAGGCGGCCCCACGCACCACCTGCGTGCAGTACCACTACACCCCGCTCGCGCAGACCGACTTTGACGCGCTGAGCGACGAGGAGCAGGCCGAGCTGTGCAAGACCGCCGCGCCGCTGCCCGAGACCCCGGACGAGCTCATCGGCCAGATCTACACCGGCCCGTGGGACACCCGCGACGGCTCGGTCACCCTCCACTGGGAGCCCGGCGCCGCCGGGGAGACGGTCTCGTTCAACGTGCGCTTCTTGGGCCCCCTGGACCGCGAGTCCGAGGCGTTCTTACGCGCCCAGGTGCCGATGGAGGCCCCGCCCGGCGTGCAGAGCGACTGGGATCGTCTGCTCAGCCGAGGGGACGTCGAGGGGGCTCTGCCCCAAGGGGTCCGCGCGCCGTTGCCCTGCGATGATCCCGACGAGATCCAGTGGGTGTTTGACCCTTCCTTGCTGGACGCGAACGGCGACACCCCCGTCGAGCTCCAAGGCGACCCGACGATGAACCTCGCCGAGGTCACCTGCCGCCTCGCCGACGACGGTGAGTTCACCCTCACCCAAGCCCACCTCGCGGGCGCGCTGGACACCGCGGCGCGGAAGGGCGCGGAGGGCGCCTTGTTCTACTTCTCTCGCTCCACCGGCGTCGACGTCAACGTGCCCCCGGTGCGTGACCAGGCCGGTCGCCGTGTCGAGACCTCCCCCGTGCTCGTGCGCAGCAGCTCCGTCGAGATCGGGCGCTTCTGGGTCTCCGGGGGCTTCAGCGCCGCGCAGGAGACCAACTGATGCGCCACCTCACCCCTTCGCTTCTGCTCCTGCTCGCCGCCTGCAACCAGAACGAGCGCCCGCTGTACTACGACGGCGACCCGCCGACGATCTCCGGCATCGGCGGCGGTTCCAGCACCTTGGGCAACCTCGGCGGCGCCGAGATCGTGCTCCAAGGCGGCGGCTTCGGCGATGATCCCGCCGCCGTCGTCGTGCAGTTCGGCTCCCAGAACGCCGAGATCGTCGCCGTCTCCGACACCGAGCTGACGCTCATCGTGCCCAACGGCCCCATCGAGGGCGGCGCCGTGGACGTGAAGGTCGCCACTGAAGGCGGCGTGGCCGTCGCCGAGGGCCTCTACACCTACGAGGTCGGCGCGCTGTACGACGGCGAGGCGTCCTACGTGCACGTCAACGACTACTACTACTCCTGCTACGGCGGGGCGGCGGCGGACAGCGCCGGGGTGGGCTGCCAAGACATCACCTACCTCGGGAACACCGGCCTCACGGGCAACGCGGCGTTCTACGACTTCATCTTCCCCCGGGTGCACACGCCGAACATCGGCTTCTACTCCGGCACCGACCTCTCCCCCGGCGTATGGGGCGTCACCACGCCCGCCTACACCCTGTTCACCTCCAGCGTCGACGACCTTCGGCAGAACGTGCCCAGCTTCAAGCTCGTGAACCCCGTGATGGAGGGCGAGGAGTGGTGCGCCGACCTGTCCTCCTTGGCGGCCTGGAGCTGGAACGGCACCGACACCCTCGACCCCGTGACCCTCCGCGCCGACGGCGACCTGCTCAGCGAGGCGCCGGACTGCACCGTCCCCAACACCCGCCTCTACAACCAAGGTGAGCTGCAGTTCTGCGAGGTCTCCGAGTACGAAGAGAGCCACTCCAACGACTACCAGGCCGAGTGGCCCGTCGGCGCGCCGTTCTTTGTGCCCGCCGGAGAAGGCGGCAAGGTGGCCACAGCCTCGCGGGACTGCCGCGATGGCCGCGACAACAACAGCGACGGCCTGGTGGACGGCGAAGACCCCCTCTGCCATCCCCGGGTGCGTTTTGACTCCGAAGGCACCGGCCTCGACGGCGTTGAGCTGGTCTTGCCCGAGCCCGTGACGATGCGCCTCACCAAAGGTGTCACCCCCGACGATGAGGCGTACCAAGACATCTGGGCCGTGCTCGGTCTGGAGACCTGCCCCGGCGTCGATGGCCCCTTCGACCCCGTCGCCCCGGCGCTCCAGGTCGAGTGGACCCCCTCCGGCGTCCTCTACGCCGACGACCCCCAGGTGCTCGCCGTCGACACCCACGTTCGCATCACGCTCACCATCGTGAGCCTCGGCTGGCTCGGCGCCGACGCCACGCCGATCCGCGCGACGATCACCGTGCCCGACGCTTACGCCGTCGACCCCGAGACCGGCCGCAGCGTCGTCGAGGTGCCCGCCGAGGTGCTCTACCAGCTCCCCGACGTCACCTTCGACACCGGCGGCTGCACCCAGGGCACCTTCGGCGGCGAGGTCTGCACATTCGGCGACCCCACCCAGGTCGGCTTCGGCTACCTGATCCTCACCGCCGACCGCGTGACCGAGTACCGCCTCGACGCCGGCCAGCTCTACGGCGATCTCGTCTTCTCCTACGCGAGCGGCGACTTCACCTTCGTCGAGTGGGACAACCCCTTCAACAACGCGAGCTGCGACAACTGCCAAGACGAAGACGGCGACGGCTGGATCGACGACCTCGACCCCGACTGCGCGGGCGACGGTGAGGCTGAAGACGGCTCCTTGGACGGCCTCGACGGCGCGACCTGCTCCGACGGCCTCGACAACGACAGCGACGGCTTCATCGACTTCGACGACGACGACTGCGAGAGCGGCCTCGACGGCGAGACCAACTGCGGCGACGGCGCCGACAACGACGGCGACGGCTGGACCGACGAGGACGACGGCGAGTGCGCCGACCCCTTCGGCGTGGAGCTGGGCGAAGACGACCCGGCCTGGCGATGCACCGACGGCCTCGACAACGACAGCGACGGCTGGATCGACGTCGACGACCCGGCCTGCGCCACCGGCGCCGACCCTGAAGACGACGGCTTCTCAGCGTCCGTCTGCAACGACGGCCTCGACAACGACGGCCACGGCGACGTCGACGCCGCCGATCCCTACTGCCAACGCAGCGGCGCGGAGGGCGACTCCGAGATCCCCCGCGCCTACGGCGGCGACTGCATCGACGGCGAGGACAACGACGGCGACGGCTACACCGACGCCTTCGACCCCGACTGCGAGTACAGCCAGAGCATCAAAGAGAGCGAGCCCTTCCACGACGTCGAGGATCGCCCAGCCACGAAGGCCTGCTACGACGGCGCCGACAACGACGGCGACGGCCACATCGACGCCGCCGACCCCGGCTGCTGGAACATGAACGAGGCCTTGGGCTACGTCGCCGTCCCGGATGGCTTCTTGGCCGATGAGGCCGACGACGGAGACTGCGTAGACGCCGTCGACAACGACAGCGACGGCCTCACCGACCTCGACGATCCCGGCTGCGCGCCTGGCGTCGGCAAGTCCGAGGCCGCGGGCTGAGCTT
Organism: Pseudomonadota bacterium; assembly: GCA_041160755.1. Classification (GTDB taxonomy): domain Bacteria; phylum Myxococcota_A; class UBA796; order UBA796; family CAJQPC01; genus JADKFE01. The sequence goes on along the minus strand of JBEAVX010000069.1, from coordinate 272 downwards.
GGCCAAGGATCCGGTCCAGGGCGATCTCGCCGAGGATCACCCTCGGACCGTGGCTCTCCAGAGAAGCTCATCAAACTGACAGGGGAGAAATATTCATCTTGACCCGAAAAAGTTTCCGAGCCGCTTGACGGTGCTGGGGGGGTAAGCTACTTGTGGAGGGTCGGAAGCGAGCGACGCCGAGCGCGGCGCTGCGGACGACGAAAGACGCTCTCGTGACATCTTTGGTAACCGCCGAGTCGGTTGCCTCAGCCTCCCGAAAGCAAGGTCCACAC